>JAUSLL010000041.1 GCA_030649335.1 Parvibaculum sp.
ACTGGCGCAAAGGTTCGACGCATCTGGACCGCGCACTTGCCTCATCGATCTATGACATCGAATACCTGAAATCGCGCATTGCGGGCGGCGAAAATTACGATTGGTATTACGCAAGTGATGCCGACCGCGCGGCGCAGGTCCGCACGCCGATCACAGACGGGGCGTATGACAAGCCGTGGGTGTGGCGCCCCAAAGACATACTCAGCTGGTGGTCGAACGCGCATTACAACCGCCCCGGCGGCACAGAAAGCGCGACGCCCACGGACTGGGTGCCACAAAGTAAACCGATTGTCTTCACCGAACTCGGTTGCCCCGCCATCGACAAGGGCACGAACCAGCCCAATGTCTTCACCGATCCGAAATCAGCGGAAAGCGCCGTGCCGCATTTTTCGATGGGCACGCGCGACGATTATATGCAGCGCGTTTTCATCGATGCGCAGATGGAATATTGGAGCGCGACAGGAACACACAATCCGGTGTCGTCGCACTACGGCGGGCGGATGCTTGATCCGACGGATATTTTCTTATGGTGTTGGGATGCGCGGCCCTTTCCCGCATTTCCCGAACGTATCGACATCTGGTCGGACGGGGCGGTCTGGCAACTCGGCCACTGGCTGAACGGCCGTCTCGGCGCAGCTCCGCTGGGTGATCTCGTGGCCGATGTGATGGGTGATGTCGGGTTTGCCGATTTTGATGTGTCGCAACTGACAGGCACGGTGGATGGCTTTGTCATCGATCGCATCATGTCGCCGCGCGATGCACTCGCGCCGCTGATGCTCGCGCATTTTTTCGATGCCTGCGAAACGCAAGGCGTGATCCGCTTCGGCCATATGGGCGGCGAGGTGGTCGCCTCGCTCGCGCCTGAGGGACTGGCGGTGGCCGACGACAGTGCGGCGGCAGGGTATCAACTGACGCGTGGACAAGAAACAGAATTGCCGGTATCGGCGAAGCTGACGTTTGTCGATGGCACGCTCGATTACCGGCAGGCGGCGATTGAATCGCGCCGCCTGTCTGTGCGCTCGCAGCGTGTTGCGTCCGCCAGCCTGCCGATTGTCTTGCCGCAGAGCGAAGCGCAACGCGTGGCCGATATATGGTTGCAGCAAACCTGGACGGAGCGTGAAAGCATAGCACTTACCCTGCCACCGAGCCGTCTGGCGCTTGATCCCGGCGATGTGGTGGACATCGCCTTGGGAGATCGACAGCCGCAATATCGCTTGACGAGTT
The DNA here is from genome assembly GCA_030649335.1 of Parvibaculum sp. Lineage (GTDB taxonomy): Bacteria > Pseudomonadota > Alphaproteobacteria > Parvibaculales > Parvibaculaceae > Parvibaculum. The sequence goes on from JAUSLL010000041.1 coordinate 1,225, forward strand.
TGACGGACGCGGGTGCGCGCGAAGCCAAAGGCGTGCGCAGCGAGGCGAGCCTTTATGGTCCGGTGACGGCGGCAAGACGCGAGCATGCGCCGGGCACCGCACCGACTTACGGCACGCCGTTGGTGGCTTTCATGGATCTGCCCCTGCTGACGGGAACAGAGACGCCGCATGCGCCGCATGTGGCTGTGGCCGCCGACCCCTGGCCGGGCGGCGTGGCCTTTTTCAAAAGTGCGGGCGGTGAGGCGGGCTTCGTGCTCGACCGCATCGTGGCGCGTCAGGCGACGATGGGGCGGTTAACCGCAAGCCTCAACGCGGGCGTGACGAGCCGCTGGGATCGCAGCCAGACCATTTCGGTGAGGCTTGGTGCCGGAACACTGGCGAGCGCTGACCAAGGTGCCGTGCTCAACGGCGCGAACGTGGCGGCGATTGAGACGGCAGATGGCGATTGGGAGATCATCCAGTTTTGCGACGCGGAGCTCGTCGCGCCAAACCAATATGTATTGCGCGGGCTGTTGCGCGGGCAGGCGGGCACGGAAGCGGCGATGGCATCAGGCGCAGCGGCGGACGCACGCTTTGTGCTGATCAACGCCGCAATTTCAGAACTCGGGTTGAGTGAGGCCGAACGCGGGCTTGCCCGCGTCTGGGCCTATGGCCCGTCGCGTAAGCCGATGGATGACGCGGCTTATGCGCAAGAGACAAAGACCTTCAATGGCGTCGGGTTGCGGCCTTTGTCACCTGTGCATCTGCGCGGTGTGCGGGGACCAGATGGAGACATTGCGCTTCAATGGATCCGGCGCACGCGCATGAACGGCGATACATGGGAAAGCGCGGAGGTGCCGCTCGCCGAAGAGGATGAACGCTATGCGCTCGATATTATCTCGGGCGACACGGTTGTGCGCAGCACCGAGGTGAGTGCGGCAGCGTTCACCTATGACGCAGCGGCGCAGATGGCGGATTTCGGAAGCACAAGTTTTGCGATCCTGACGATCAGGGTTGCGCAATTGAGCCGCAGCTTCGGGCGCGGCACAGCGAGAGAGGCGACACTTCATGTCTGATAGCATTCATCTGAGGCTTCCCTTTCTCGAAGCCGCACAGGCGCAAAAGCATGTGAGCGTGAACGAGGCGCTGCGGCGGCTCGACGCGGCGGTGCAACTCGTGGTCGTAAGCCGCGTGTTGACATCGCCACCGGACACGCCAGATGACGGCGCGCGCTACATTGTGGGCGCAAGTGCCGACGGGGCGTGGACAGGGCGCGACAATGAGATCGCGCTTTGGAGCGATGGGGCATGGTTGTGGTTTGACCCGCAGGCGGGCTGGCGCGCTTACGATGAAGCGGACAGCGCGTTCGTCTATTTCACCGGCGCGGATTGGACAGTTGAGCCGGGCGGCAGCGGCGCGGTGAGCACCCACGGCGCGGCGATGACATTTCACGTTCTCGAAGGCGATCACACGCTGAGCGCGGGTTCGAGCAACGACACAAGCCTCGTCATTCCCGACCGCGCGATTGTTTTCGGCGTCACCGGCCGGGTGCTGACGGGTATCACGGGCGCCACAAGCTGGTCGCTGGGCGTCGCGGCAGATGCCTCACGCTACGGCTCTGGAATTGGAGTGGGTGCCGGATCAACCGTCGTTGGTCCATCCGGCCCCGTGACCTACTGGAGCGACACGGCGCTGCGCCTGACGGCGGCGGGCGACGACTTCACCGTCGGAGAGGTGCGCCTCGCTATTCATTACGTGCAGTTGACGGGACCGGGGGCTTGACCTGTTCTTCATTCGTTCCTATATTGGGACTATATTCCTATTTTCAACAAGGAGGCGCAGATGAACGTTGTGTTGAAGAGCGGGGCGGCGGGGAATTCGGGCTTTCAGGAGGCCTATTTCATGTCGGACTGTCATGCGCCTCTGCCGCCTCAGGCTGTGGAACTGGTGCGCCTCGCGCTTGTTATCCGCGACGTGCTGGACGATGAAGGCCACGACGCGGGTGAGGAAGGGCAGGTGGCGTTGGCCTGCGCGATCCTGAACCGGATGCGCCGTTTCGGGCCGGATGACAGCGGCAGCAGCGGCGCGGCAGGCAAAGGCGGCTGCAACTTCGGCGATGCGTCTTTTGCCCGTGCCTTTGCGGTCGCCTGCCTCGTGCTCTCCGGCGACATTGACGACCCGACCGGTGGGGCAACGCACTTTCATCGGCATACGTACAATCCAAAATGGGCGCGGCGCGCGGTGCCAAAGGCTTTGATCGGGCAGCATATGTTCTATGCCCTCGCAATCTAATTCAATATGGACAATTATTTTTTGACAGATTTCTGAAAATGAAATTCTGGCTGCATTCATCCTCCGTTAACGGAGATTTGACATTTTACTTTCCTTGGAGACCGTGAATTCTAAAATGGCTGGGCAGCCGGAATTTTCACAGAACCGGGCATAAGACAGATGGCACGCAAGATATTTTATGCGCGACGCTCGAAGCGCCCCCTCATTATTGCGATGGGTTTGATGGCTCTGAGCATCAGCACTTTTTATGCAGGTTTTGAAGCAGGCCGCAGCAGCCCCGATATGTTTACATTGAACACAACAGCAACAGTGAAAGTTGCCGGACGCTAAACCGCCTGATGCCGTCGAATTGGCGCAATGTCAATTTGCCACGACCTCCGAGCGGATCGTTGCGTGACGCGCCTCTCCTCAGGCTCTATAACTGAACATTCAGTTTTCTTGTTCAGTTCTGGAGTTGGTATGGCCAGGGGCCGCATTTTTTCTTCCCGCCGTATGTTTTCTACGCGCCGCTCTTCGTTTGCTGAACCCAGCAGGCAGTCGGGTCCGTTTGGCGTGATGCTTGGTCTGTCCGCCGCTGCGATCATTATTTTCGTTGTCGGTGTTTTTGTGGGCCGCTCGATGCCGCGCACCATGGCTGCGCCTTTCACGGTTGGTGAACCTGTGGCCCCGTTTGACGCCGGTGTGGCTGAAGTGCCCGCCGCGCCGGATGTTTCTTTCGACGCGACCCCGGATGCAACTTCGGCTGACGTCCCCGAAGTATCATCTGAGCCAGCGCCGGATGAGGCCTTATCCAACTCCCCCCTCCCTGAATCCACCGCCCCCGCCTCCGAGCCGGTTACCGCAACGGAACATTGATCCGTTTGTCCTCGGGCTAAACCCGCACAGCGTTTTTCGCTGCCGAACAGGTTTCGCGGCTTGCAGCGGGGCGCAAACGCGCCCAATTATGGGCCAAGCGGCAGATCACATGCCGCACAGGGGACGCGTCGGCATGGATCTGCAACTCAAAAGCAAAATCGCACTGGTCACCGGCTCCTATCGGGGCACGGGACGCGCCATCGCCATGACCATGGCGCGCGAAGGCGCGACAACCATTATTCATGGTTTTGATCTGGCCGCAGCGCAGGCCGTCGCCGACGAAATCACCGCGCAAGGTGGCATCGCGCACGCAGTCGCGGGCGACATTCTGACGGATACTGGTGCGAGCGCCGTGCATGAGGCTGCGTTGAAAGCAGCAGGCCCCGTCGATATTCTTGTCAACAACTATGGAACGGCGGACGCGGGAAGCTGGACGAAATCGGAAACTGCCGATTGGGTTGAAGCTTATGAAAAGAATGTGCTGTCGGCGGTGCGCATGACGCGCCTGACGATGGAGAGCATGAAAGCGCGCGGCTGGGGCCGCGTCATTATGCTTGGCACCATCGGTTCAACCGAACCTGCCGCACGCATGCCGCACTATTATGCATCGAAGGGCGCGCTGGCGACGATGACCGTGTCGCTGGCCAAGGAATTGTCGGGCACCGGCATCACAGTGAACATCGTCAGCCCCGGTCTCATCCGCACCAAGGAAGTCGAAGACCGTTTCATCGCGCAGGGCGCGGCGAAAGGCTGGGGCACGACATGGGACGAGGTGGAGCCCCATGTGCTGAAAAATTTCATGGGCAATCTGACCGGCCGCGTGACGGTGACGCAGGAAGTTGCCGACCTTGTGGCCTTTGTGGCGAGCCCGTTGGCCGGTTCGCTGATGGCGCTCAACATGCGTATCGACGGCGGCACAACCGCGCTGGTGGTTTGAGAGAATAAACATGCAGACCTTCCGATTTGATCTTTGCGAATTGCCTGAAGAAACGCGCGGGTTGCGCGAGGAAGTGCGTGCCTTTCTCGATGAAGAGCTGAAACACATTCCCGCCGTGACACGGGCGCAGACATGGAGCGGGCATGATGCCGCCTTCAGCGCCAAGATGGGCGCGAGGGGCTGGATCGGTATGCGCTGGCCGAAAAAATACGGCGGGCATGAACGTTCGGCTTTTGACCGCTATGTGGTGCTGGAAGAATTGCTGGCCGCCGGTGCGCCTGTTGGCGCGCATTGGATCGGCGACCGCCAGTCCGGGCCCCTGCTGCTGAACTTCGGCACCGAGGAACAGCGCCAACTCGTCTTGCCGAAAGTGGCCAAGGGCGAATGCTTCCTTTGCATCGGCATGTCGGAACCCGATTCCGGTTCCGATCTTGCCGCAACACGCACCAAGGCCGAAAAGGTCGAAGGCGGCTACCGCGTTAATGGCACCAAGCTCTGGACCTCCGGCGCGAATGAAGCGCATTACATGATCGCGCTGCTGCGCACGGACCCTGAGAAGAAACACGATGGGCTGACGCAATTTCTGATTGATCTGAAATCGCCGGGCATCACGATCCGCCCGATCATGGACCTCGCGGGCAATTCGCATTTCAACGAAGTCGTTTTCGTCGATGTGTTTGTGCCCGACAGCATGCTGGTCGGCAGCGAAGGCTCGGGCTGGAAACAAGTCGGCGCGGAGCTCGCTTTCGAACGCTCAGGCCCCGAACGCTATCTTTCCTCTTATTTGCTGATGAAGGAGTTGATCCGCGAATTGGCAAAGCGCGGCGGCGACGAAGGCGCAAAGGAAGTGGGTCGCCTCATCGCGCATCTCGTGACGTTACGGCAAATGTCGCTGTCGGTCGCAGGCATGCTCGACCAGGGCGAAAATCCGGCTCTGGAAGCGAGTGTCGTCAAGGATCTCGGTGCTGTCTTTGAACAGGACATGCCGGTGAAGGCGCATGAATTGCTGGGCGCGGAACCGACCATCGGCAGCGGCGATGATCTGCATCAGGTGCTCGGCTATCTCACTCAAACCGTGCCGTCCTTCTCGTTGCGTGGCGGCACACGCGAAATCCTGCGCGGCATTATTGCCCGTGGCCTTGGACTGCGGTGAGGAAACGGCCATGAATGAAGTGCAAACCCTTTTGTCCGACAGCGTCAATCGTCTGCTGAAAGACCACGCCACCAAGCAAGTGATTGTTGCCGCCGAGCAGGGTGAGTGGCCCGCCGCCCTCTGGGACGCGCTTGTCGCCAATGGCCTCACGCGCGTGTTGGTGCCTGAAGAGATGGACGGCGCAGGCGCGACGTGGAGCGATGCTTATGTGGTGCTGAAAGCGGCTGGCGAATATGCCGCCCCTGTGCCGCTTGCCGAAGCGATTGTAGCCGGATGGCTTCTGAGCCGCGCCGGTATCGCGGTGCCGGAAGGCATCATTACTCTGATGGAAGGTGACTTCCTGCTCAAGGAAGGGCGTCTCACCGGCAAAGCAATACGTGTGCCTTTCGGGCGCTATGCAACACATGGCGTAGCACTGGTCAAAAGCGGTTGGGGTGTCGAAGTCGTTCTCGCGCCGCTCGAATATGTGCGCATCGAAAACGATATGAACGTTGCCCGCGAAGCGCGCGACACGCTGACCTTTGAGCGCGTGGTCGCGGAAACCGGCTGGATCGAATTGCCGGCCAACGGATTGCGCTTGTTCGGTGCGATGGCGCGCTCGGTGCAGATGGCCGGTGCACTGGATTATCTCACGACGCAGTCGGTAGCTTATGCCAATGAGCGCGCACAATTCGGCAAGCCCATCGGCAAGTTTCAGGCGATCCAGCAACAACTTGCCGTGCTGTCCACACAATCGGCGGCGGCAGGCATTGCGGCGGCGCATGCCTGCGCGGCAGCCGACAAGGGCGAGGCGGCGTTTGAAATCGCGGTCGCCAAAGTGCGCACCGATGATGCCTCAAGCATTGCAACCTCCATTGCCCATCAGGTGCATGGCGCGATTGGCTTCACCTATGAACACGGGCTGCATTTTGCGACGCGGCGGCTTTGGGCCTGGAGGGCGGAGTTCGGCTCCGGCGCTGAATGGGCAGGCGAGCTTGGCCGCGCGGCGATGGAACGCGGTGCCGATGAATTATGGCCCTATGTGACAGGGCGCTGAGCGAATTTATATACAGGAGCACTCCCCATGAAAGTATCCGAAGCCCTCAAGAGCCGCATCACCTGCCGCGCCTTTACTGATCAGCCGGTGAGTGAGACGGAAGTCCGCGCGGTGCTGGAAGGCGCGAAATGGGCCCCGTCCGGCGGCAATCTTCAGCCGTGGCATGTCTATGTGATCGCGGGTAAGAAGCGTGAGGCATTCCTCGAACTCATCGCCGAGCGCCAGAAGACAACGCCTTTCGGCGATGGCAGCGAATACCCGATTTACCCCAAAGACCTCAAAGACCCCTACAAGGCCCGACGCTTCAAATGCGGCGAGGACATGTATGCGACGCTCAAAGTGCCGCGTGAGGACAAGACGGGCCGGTTGATGCAGTTCGCCCGCAATTTCCGCGCGTTTGATGCGCCTGTGATCCTGTTTTTCGCCATAGACCGCCAGATGGGCATCGATCAATGGGCTGATCTGGGCATGTTTACCCAGTCTGTGATGCTGATGGCGCGTGAGCAGGGCCTGCATACAGCAGCGCAGGAAGCCTGGGCTATTTGGCCCAAAGCGATTGCGGAGTTTGTGAATATGCCCGAGGAGCTTATGCTCTTCTGCGGTATGGGGCTTGGGCACATGGACGAAACGGCACCAATTAACAGTTTGCGTACCGACAGGGCGCCGCTGGAGGAATGGGCGTCGTTTTCCGGTTTCTGAACCTCATTCATCACAGGTTCAGCCACAAGGGTCTAAACCGGACCACATGAACAAGACGCGCACATATTTTGCCTCCCTCACGCTCGCCGCCATGATGGCGCTGAGCGGTGGGGCGGCACATGCGGCGTCTTTCGACCTTGATCTGGTGACCGGCATAGGTCGTCTGGTTGAAAAAACAGGTTCCCGTTCGGATCAGGATCAGGCCCGTCAGGCCGTGCGCGAAGGCCGCGTATTGCCGCTGAGCAAGGTCCTGCCGATGGTGCAACAGCGTGTGCCTGGTCGCCTGCTTGACGCCAATCTCATCGAGCAGGGCGGTCGGCCGATCTATCTCATCAAAATGATGACAAACAACGGTAATGTCGCCATCGTTTCGGCGGACGCCACCAATGGCAATATTCTGAATGTCCGTCAGGGAGGACACTGATTTGCGTTTGCTCGTCGTCGAGGATGATCCCGATCTCAACCGTCAGCTTGTCACGGCACTGCAGGAAGCAGGTTATGTCGTCGATAGCGCGACCGATGGTGAGGACGGGCATTTTCTGGGCGACACCGAGCCTTATGACGCGGTGGTGCTCGACCTGGGCCTTCCTGAAATGGACGGCGTGACAGTTCTGGAAAAATGGCGTCGCGCCGGCAAGACCATGCCGGTGCTGATCCTGACCGCGCGCGACCGCTGGTCGGACAAGGTGGCGGGCTTTGATGCCGGTGCCGACGACTATGTGGCCAAACCCTTTTTCATGGAAGAAGTACTGGCCCGCATCCGCGCCTTGTTGCGCCGCTCGGCCGGACACGCGACGAGCGAACTCGAATGCGGTCCTCTGCGCGTTGATACACGCACCTCGCGCGTGACGATTGGCGGCACGGCCATCAAGCTCACCTCGCTTGAATATCGCCTGATCGAATATCTGATCCATCATCAAGGCCGCATCATCTCGCGCACCGAACTGGTCGAGCATCTTTATGATCAGGATTTCGATCGTGACTCAAACACCATCGAAGTATTCGTCGGTCGCCTGCGCCGCAAGCTCGGCAAAGATATGATCGAGACGGTGCGCGGCCTCGGCTATCGTCTGGCAGCACCAGAAGATGCGGTTTGATCTTTCCGCCATGCGTCTGACCGGACGGAGCGACAGTCTGGCCTTCCGGCTTGTGGCCGGTGCGGCGCTGTGGAGCTCCATCGCGCTGCTCGTGGGCGGCATTTTGCTTTCATCCATTTTCCGTCAGTCTGTCGAACGCTCTTTCGACGCGCGGCTCGAAGTGCTGCTCGGCAGCCTTATCGCCACCACAGATGTGGACGAAGAGGGCGCGATCACGCGCACACGCAACCTCAACGAAACCCGTTTTGATTTTGCCTATTCCGGCTGGTACTGGCAGATCGCGCCATTGGCCGAGCGATTGGCCACGCGCTCGCGCTCGCTGTTTGATCAGTCGATTGATCTTAGCCGCGCCGGTGACGCCACACGCGATATTTCCGGCGCCCGCTTTTTCGATGCACCGGGACCGGACGAGCAAAGCCTGCGCGTCATCGAACGTCGCGTGCAATTACCCGGATATGACGTGCCGGTGTCCTTTGTCGTAGCGGGCGACAAGGGCGAGATGGAAGATGATATTAGCAGCTTCAACGGCACAGTATTCGTGGCTATGACTTTGCTGGGCCTTGGTATTCTCGTCGCGCTGCTCATTCAGGTGCGCTTTGGCCTGCGCCCGCTCGAACGTGTGCGTCATGCGCTGACACAAATTCGTTCGGGCAAAGCGACGAAGCTCGACGGGAATTTCCCCACGGAAATCGCGCCGCTGGCGGAGGAAATCAATTCGCTCCTTGAAGGCAATCGTGAGGTGCTGGAGCGCGCGCGAACCCATGTCGGCAATCTGGCACACGCACTTAAGACACCGCTGTCGGTACTGACGAATGAAGCGCGCACCCATCCCGGTGAGTTTGGCGATCATGTGAGCCGCGCGGCAGTCAATATGCGCGAACAGATCGATCATCATCTGGCGCGGGCGCGCATGGCAGCCTCTGCCAATGTGTTCGGCGCGCATACGCCGGTCGCACACGCGCTGGTGCGTCTTGGCCGTGCACTCGAACGCATCTATGCCGAAGGCGGCATCAAAGTGACGATCAATTGCCCGAACGACCTCGGCTTTCGCGGTGAAGCGCAGGACCTCGAAGAGATGGCGGGCAATCTGCTTGATAATGCCTGCAAATGGGCATCGTCCCACGTGGTGCTGAACGCAACACGGCTGGACGAGCCGCGGCGCGGACGTCCGGCCTTCCGCATCACGGTTGAGGATGACGGCCCCGGCGTGCCGGAGGATAGTCGCAAAGCGGCGTTGAAACGCGGCGGGAGGCTTGATGAGACAAAACCCGGCTCCGGTCTGGGATTGTCGATTGTCACCGAGATTGCAGAGCTCTACGGCGGCGAGCTGACACTGGTGGATAGCCCCATGGGTGGATTGCGTGCGGAACTGACGCTGCCCGCGGCGAGCGGGTGAGGGATCCCTTTATTTCACACCATTCATCGACTTGCCCCGGCTTGACCGGGGCATCCATCTGGCTTCACGGGGATTGGCAAAGGTGGGTGGCCCGATCAAGTCGGGCCAAGACGAGCTTTTAATGACTCTCGCCTCAAACAATAAAACCGCCGCGCTTGTTTTTAGGCGGCCAAAACCTCTAAACAAAAAACCGCCGCGCTTGTTTTCAAGCGCGGCGGGAATTTTTTGGAACGGCTGCGACGCAATCCGCTTCAATGTCTGTGGTTAGCGGCATTGCTCCGTTTGTCGCTCATGTGCATTCGCTCGGATTGCGCGGGGAGCAACGCTCCGCACGCAAAGAGGGCGGTTGGCTAGCGCGCAAGGCCTTTGGAAGTATCCGGCCTGGCTCGCTTTGCTTTAAGACCCTCTGTCGAGATCAAATTGCTGGCGATAGCAAACGGCGTCATCAAACCGTTAGACATCGGATCACCTCCTTTCAGTTGTTAAAACCCTTAGGGAACTCAAGCCTGAGGCGCGGGGGCTTTCACGTCAAGAAGATGTGTAGGAAGCGGCAAACAGGACAAGCGGTGGTGGCGCGAAACCCAACAAAATCGGGCTTTTCCGGCTGCGTCACGGGCCTGTCGCAATGACGGATCTGGCCGCGCTGCCACTCACGCGGACATGGCGGCGCGAATCAATATCTTAACGTGCTTCGTTGGCGGATGAATTGTCAGCCGCCTGCATCAGATCAGCGATGGTTGTATTTTCCAGAATGTCATTTTCGGCGTCACGCACGCGCTCGAAAAACTCCTGAACCATAGGCAATCGGGTGAGCAGCGCATCATTGACGCTGCCGTTGGCTCTGCGCTGACGCAACGTAGCGACAATATCGCAGATGCGCACGAGGCGGGCCGGTCGGGCAGGCACAAGGCGGGGCTTTTGACCGTCTGACCGCGCGATGAAGCCGCCTTCGGTAAGCAGGGCCTCAATCTCGGTCATGGATTCGGCAGGCAGATGCAGACGGCGGGCGAGGGTTTCGTCGGTCCAGGCGAGGCTGCCGCGATCAAAAGCCTCGTGGATCAGCACGAGCGCTTGCACCGCCATGCGCTGCTGCTGGCGCGGCGTCAGATGCGCGAGGCCGATGCTGGGCGACAGGTGGCTGCGTTTTTGGAAATAGAAAGTGATGGAGCAGCCGATGAGCAGAATAAGCCAGGCTGCATAGAGCCAGATCATAAAGACGACGAGGCTCGCGAAGGCCGAATAGACCGCCACATATTGTGCTGAACGGACGACGAATGTGGCAAAGGCCCAGCCTGCGATGCCCCATGCAACGCCCGCCACCGTCGCGCCGACCAATGCAGATACAAAGCGAACCCGCGTGTTGGGGATCATCATATAGAGAAAGGTGAAGGTCGCGATCAGGATCAGGTAAGGGACGATCTTGCTCATCTGCAGGATCAGAAATTTCACCGGACCGAAATCAATGACCGAGCCGATATAGGCATTGGACAGGACCCCCGCCATGATGCCGATGGCAGTGAAAAGCACGATGGGGCCGAGCACGCTCATGCTGACGATTTCGGTGAACTGTCGCGCGAGCGAGCGGCTCGCCTCGACGCGCCAGATGTCGTTGAAGGCCGCTTCGATCTTCTTGACCATCGAGATGACGGTGTAGAGCAAAAAGGCGAAGCCCACAGTGCCGAGCACATTGGCGTTGACGCGATCGACAAATTCCATGATGCGCGTGGTGATCTCGATGCCCTGCGGCCCCAGGGGTTCGAGCAGGCGCGCGAGAAAATCCTGCACGTAGACGGCATAGCCGAATGCCCGGAAAACAGCGAAGGCAATGGCAATGGTAGGCACGAGCGACAGCAGCGTCGTATAAACGAGGCTCATGGCGCGCAGGTTGAGCCGCCCGTCAAGGAGATCGCGCCCGACGACCCAAGCGATCTGGCCAGCCTGAATGGGCGCGGTCCGCCAGAAAGGCAGATCGTCCAGCGGCGTTTCCCAGATGAATTGGCGCAGACGGGTGAAGAGCGGATCTAAAAACATGCAGCGATGCTAGTCCGTGCGCGCACCAAACGGTAGAGCCGCCATCGGTCAAAGGTCAAATAAATGGCTGAATTGAGCCGGAATGACGCTAAATGCAGGCGTAATCGCGCCCCGCGTGAAGCAATTCTTAAGCATGGCCATTTATTCTGGCTGAAGTCGGCCATTTCACCGTAGTGCCGGCTTGACGAAAGACGATGGGGCGAATGGAAGCGAAACCCAACCCGGCGATTGCAGAACGCTTATCGGCCTTGCTGTCACGGCTTGCGCCGTCGACGGCGCGCAAACTTGCGTCCGGTCTTGAGCGTCAGCGTCTTCAGGGGACGGATGGTCTGCCCTACGATCTCATTCTTTCGTCGCTGCGCCCCGTACTCGAACGCGCTAAGGGCCCGCGCCCCGGCCTGCCGGATCCGCTGCGCCAGTTCTGCGGCCCTTTTGAAGATTTGCTCGTCAACCGCCGTGACCCCGCGCGCCATATGCGCCAGATCGCACGTTCGTCGATTGACCCCGTCTGGATCTGGCTCTCAACCGAATTGCTGCCGGACGCCCTCACCGATATCACCGCTCGCGTGGTCGAGCATACGCTCGATAATGACGAGGCGGCGCTGAGTGGTTCTATAGCGGTACTTCATGCTTCTTGCTCGGCGGCCCTCCTCGGTGCCATCGAAGAAACGCGCCACGACGTGGCGCTGCGCCGCAAGGTCGAACGCCAACTCGGCGGCGACAGTGTGCTCGAAGATGCGCGCACCATGGGCGAAGCGCTTGCCGTTGCGCCTTTCATGCTCCGTCTGCGCGCTGATCTGCCCAAGCATATCGGTGATTTCGACGATCATAACGTTGCGCATGTGAGCGAACTCTACGAAGAGGCGCGCGAGGTATTGCCGGAATACGCCGTCTATGTGCCGCTTGCCGCCATGAACCGCCTCGCCGCGCCGTGGCAGATTTTGCGCCTCGCACGCAAGGTTGCGGGTTTTGGCAATGAAGCGGCGGTGAGCCGTTCGGGTCTTGTCGAACTTGGTGAAATTTTTCTCGGTGAGATGGAAGAGATCGCCGGTGGCTTTGAAAAATTGCGTCCCGGAAAATCAAACCTGACACATATGACGCAGGACGTGACGCGCTTTGCTGAAATCTCGCATGGCTTTATCGGCGAGATCGATATTCGCCGTGTCAGCGACTGGGGCCACCGCATCCTTGCCGCCCGCGCTAAATTATCCGCAGCCATTACCGAAGAAATGTCGCGCTTCCAGCAGGACCTTGGCAAGGCGCTGCCGCTGCATCAGGTCGGCACCTACGGCAAGAACGGCCCGCGCCGTCCCGACGTGACTCACGGGCCGGACAACGAGCGTGTTGCCCGGGCCACTTCGGAATTGCAGTTCATTGCAGGCATTGCGCCCTCGGCGGAATCCATCGGCGTGCAAGCGCACAGCCGCACCATCACGCAGCAAATCGAAACCTATCTCGTCGCCTATGAAGACGGGCTGATCGAAGAAATCCGCCGCAGCAAAGACAACGAACGCGACAATGCGCTGGTCTTTCTCGATATCGTCATCGACCTTCGCGAGACGATGGGCGAAACAGCAGCGGCCGAAACGCTGCGCCGTCGTGGTCGCGTGGCCGCGCAAGCCGCTTAACGCGAACCGCCAAATTCCTCGTCATATGCAAATAGGCCCGGCATACCGCCTGTGTGCAGGAACACGATTGTTTCATCGGCCTTGAAACGTTCCTGCCGGATGAGGGCAATGAGCCCCGCCATGCCTTTGCCTGTATAGACCGGATCAAGCAGGATGCCCTCGGCGCGGGCGACCATCTCCACAGCCTCGACCATGCCTGCGGTCGGCACGCCATAAGCCTCACCGAGAAACCCATCTTCGAGGATCACCGCATCGTCCGCCAATGCGCCAAGATCAAGACGCGCGGCTGTGTCGGCAGCAAGCCGCGTGATGTCGTCGCGCATTTTGTCGGTATCTTTCCGATAGACATTGATGCCATGAACGAGCGGTCCGTCAGGCCGGATGAGACGCCCGGCGACAAGTCCTGCCTGCGTGCCGCCGCTCGATGAGGCATGCACAAGCCGCGCGCCTTTGATCGAGAGCGCGTCAAGCTGATCGGCGAGTTCCAGATAGGCGGCGGCGTAGCCGAGCGAGCCTGTGACGGTAGAGCCACCCGCAGGCGTGAAATAGGTTTTCGCGCCTTTGGCGTCGAGTTCCGACAGGACTGTTTTGAAAAAGGTCGTGGCGTCGGCTCCCGGCGGGATGATGCGCACATCTGCCCCAAAAATATCATCGAGCAGGCGGTTGCCCGAGCGGCGATAAGCGGCGCCCTGATAAGACACCATATCCATCAGCACCAGCACGCAATCAAGTCCGGCAGCGGCCGCCGCCGCCGCTGTCTGGCGCGCATGGTTTGATTGCAACGCCCCCGTCGTGACAATGGTGTCCGCCTCGTCAGCGAGCGCCGCACCGACAATGAATTCAAGCTTGCGCGTCTTGTTACCACCGCCGCCAAGACCCGTACAATCATCGCGCTTGATGAAGAGGCGAGGGGCATCGTCGCCCAGCGCTTCACGCAATCGTTTCATCTCACCCAGCGGCGTCGGCAGATGCGCGAGCGGGAAGCGTGGAAAATCGGCAAAGGATTTCGCCATCAGATGATGCCCTCGGCGCGGAAGCCGTCGATTTCGTTTGCCGAATATCCAAGCTCGTTGAGAATACTGTCCGTGTGCTCACCGAGCAGCGGCGCGCGTGAGGAAAGAATGCCGGGTGTCGCCGACAGGCGCACCGGTGTTTCCATGATCGGTGCAGGACCGGGCAGACCCGGAAACTCCATCCGTGTGAGATAGCCCATGGCCGCGATATGCGGATCGTCGAGCGCCTGTTGCGGTGTGTTGACTGCCCCCGCCGGAATGCGCGCCTTTTCAAGTTCGGCCAGCGCATCCTCGGTCGTGCGCGTCGCCGACCATTGCGACGTGCGTTTGGAAAGAATTTCGCCGTGCTCGCCGCGCGCGAGGTCGTCTTTGAAACGCGGATCGGTGAGCCAGTGATCCTCACCCATCAGCCGCGCCCAACGCTTAAACAGCGGTGCTCCGATGGCCTGAACCAATATCCACCCGTCCTTGGTGCGCACAATATCGGCAGGGCCTGCGTAAGGCGACCGGTTGCCGATGGCCTGACGGTTGTTCTGGCGCAATTCCTGTTCGATCAGATGAAAATTAAAATAGGCCATCGCGGTCGAGAGCAACGCACCTTCGACAATCTGGCCGCGTCCTGTCTTCGCACGTTCCATCAGCGCCGCCATAGTGCCGAATGCGGTGAGGGACGCCGTGCCGAAGTCGACCCAGGGTGCATAGCTTTTGACAGGCTCGTCCGGTGTGCCGGTGAGATAGGCCGCACCGACCATGGATTGCGCCACGCCGTCAAAGCCTGTGCGCTCGCTATAAGGCCCACCGTGGCCGAAAGCGGACACTGTGGTCAGGATGATGTCGGGCTTGGCGGCAACGAGGCTCTCGTAGTCGAGGCCCATGGCGGTGAGCGTCGAAGGCGGCAGATTGGCAACCACCACATCGGCGGTGGCGACGAGCCGTTTGACGATGCCGCGACCGGTTTCGGTCATCGGGGCGAGCGTCAGCCCGCGCTTGTTGCGGTTCATCTGGAGGAACATGGCCCCTTCGCCGCCTTCGCCTGCGCCCGCATCCGGCACGATGGGCTGCACAAAGCGGTCCTCGCTGCCCTCGCGCTTTTCAATGCGGATGACATCGGCCCCCATATCGCCCAGCAGGGCTGCGCAATAGGGACCGGCAATGTAGCGGCCAAAATCCAACACCCGCACACCGGCCAAAACACCGCCCCGCTTGCCATTCCCGGTCATTAAGCTGCCTTCCTATAGGTATTTCTTCTTAGGTCTTTTGCGGGCCAGAGGATAAGCGGACCCCTGCGCTAAAGAAAGGCCGGGTATAGACAAAATGGTCTGTGCGCCTTTGCGGTTTCTTTAGAGTTTCACCCTAGAATTTTCCTCATCGGCGCGCAGTCAGCCTGCCGGGGGGGAGGGGCTGTGGCCAATATTGCCATTTCAGATATCGAAACGGGCGTACAAAGCGCTGTCAGTCACTCCGGCGTCAATTCCGGCAGCAAACCCGCATTTCTGTGGAGCGGCGAGTTTTCGGACCCTGCGCAGGAAGATGAGTTCCGCTTCGCTACATGGAACGAAACGCTCGAACGGACGCGCGGGGTGCAAATCGCCGTTTATGTTTTTGCGGCCTGCTTCGCCATCGATTTTTTTGTTCTGGCGTCAGGTCCTCTTCTTGCCGTTCTGGCTGTCGGGCGCTTCCTGTCCATCCCCGTCGGACGCATCCCGCTCATCTTTTTCAGCGCGCCATCTGACCATAAGAAATTCTATGCGGCGGTGACCGTATCGCAGCTCTATTTGTTCGGCGTGTTTTTGATCGCCGTTTTCGCAGGCAGTTTCCGCGCCATTGAACAATCGCTGAGCGCGTTGATGATCATTTTCGCTTTCTATTTCGGCGTACCGAACCGGTTATCCCTGAACGCACTTGCCTCGATCATCGCAACGACGGCCTTTATCGCCGCGATAGGTTATGCCGACGGCACATCCATGCGTTCCATCGGCCTCGTCTTCATTCTGCTTCTGATTGGTAATTTCTGCGGCATTCAGGCCGTGCGCGTCAGCAGCCGTTTGCGCCGTGCCGAATTTCTGGTGCTGAAGCAGCAGCGCGAGCTGAACGAACAACTGACAGTCGAAATCGCCACACGTCAGGCCGCCGAACGCGCGGTGCTGGTGACGGAAGAAAATTTCCATAGCATTTTCGTCGCCGCGCCCGAGGCCCTCGCGATTGTCGATCCTTCGACGCATCACATCATTCAGGCCAATCGCAAGGCGCAGGACCTGTTTGGCGAAGGACACGACCTCACCGGCATCGATTCACGCACACTCTTTGTTGATCAGGATGTGCGCCATCGCATCGACGAAGCCGCCATTGGTCAGCGCCCACGCGCACCCATCGAAGCGCGCTTGAAGACAGGGAGCGGTGCCATCATCTGGGCGCATATCTCATCCGCTCTTGTGCGTTTTCACGGTCTTCCTGCCATGCTGGTCGCGCTTCAGGACGTGACGGAGCGTCGCCGCGAGTCCGAAGCCTTGCGCGAAGCCCGCGACCAGGCAACTGACTCAAGCCGCTCGAAATCCGAATTTCTCGCCAATATGAGCCACGAACTGCGCACGCCTTTGAACGCCATTATCGGCTTTTCTGAAGCGCTGGAGCGCGAATTGTTCGGCCCCGTCGGCAACCCGCGTTACCGTGAATATGCCACCGACATCCACGACAGCGGCGTGCATCTGCTGAACCTCATCAACGACATTCTAGACCTGTCAAAAATAGAAGCCGGTCATTTCAAGCTGCATGAGGACGAAGCCGATCTCGACGGCATTGTTGCCTCGGCCTGCCGCATCGTGCGCCACCGCGCACAACAGGCGTCCATCAGCATCGAAACCAATTTGCCCAAACCGGCGGTCAGCCTGATAGTAGACGAGCGCGCGCTGAAGCAAATTCTCATCAATCTGGTCTCCAATGCCGTCAAGTTCAGCAATGATTGCGGCACGGTGAGCGTCGATTGCACAGTTAGTCCTAAGGGTCTGTGCATCGCAGTGATCGACCGCGGCATCGGCATCGCCGAAGACGACATTCCCAAGGCACTTTCGCCGTTCACCCAACTCGACGGAACCCTGTCGCGCGCGCATGAAGGCACGGGTCTTGGTCTGCCGCTCGCCAAGCATATGACCGAACTTCACGGCGGCACATTGCGCATTGAGAGCAAGCCCGGTGAAGGCACGACTGTATTTGTCGATCTGCCTGCGTCGTGCGTGATCGGGATGAAACCGGGCCTCTTTGCTGTCTCCTGAGGCATTCTGCCCGATATTCTTTATGGACAGGGCATCCGCGCTCGTTTAGAAACGCCCTCCCTCACGATCCAAGTCCTTATTTGTCAACCAGATGCATTGCCGTGACGGCGCGCCGGTCTTGCGCGTCTGTCAGACGGATGCGGGGTAACCTCCATGTTTATCGGCCTCGACTTCGGAACGACGAACAGCGCCTTGGCGTTGGCGCCTGCAAAAGGTCCTGCGCAGCTTGTACCGCTGCATTACCTCAATCAGGAATTTTCCACCTTCCGGTCGATCCTCTATTTTGAGGACGGCCACCGCGACCAGAATGGCCGTTCGCTTGCCTTTGCCGGTCCGCAGGCCATCGACGCTTATCTGGAAGGTGCAGACGGACGGCTCATCCAGTCGATCAAGTCCTATCTCGCCAATCCTGATTTCACCTCGACCAATATTTACAGCAGCCGCTTCACGCTCGAAAACCTCGTTGGCTTCGTCGTTGCGGGCATGATCGACGCGACGCCATACGCGGGCGATCTCACCGAACAATTGCGCCAGACGCCCGTCGTCGTCGGACGCCCCGCGCGCTTCGTGCGTAACTCATTGGGGCAGGCGAGCGACGTGGCCGACGCATTTGCCGTTGGCCGTCTCGCCGCCGCGCTCAAAGGCGCTGGCCTTCCCGATGTGCAGTTTGAATTCGAGCCGGTAGCAGCTGCCTTTGCTTATGAGCAGGCGCTGGACCATGATGAATTGGTTCTGATCGGTGACTTCGGCGGCGGCACCAGCGACTTTTGTCTGCTGCACGTCGGTCCCGGCATGCGCGACGTGAAAAACCGCGCCGAAACAATCATCGCGGTCAGCGGTGTCGGCCTCGCGGGCGACGCGTTTGATGCGCGCATTGTCGAACATTGTATCGCGCCCAAACTCGGCAAGGGCACGTCTTACGAAAGCGGCGACAAGGACCTGCCGACGCCGTCATGGATATACGACAGCCTGAAGCGCTGGCACCAATTGAGTTTTCTCAACACCTACAAGACACGCAAAATGCTCGAAGACATCGGTCCCAAGTCGGAATCTCCCGATGATATTGCGGCGCTGCTGCATCTCATCGTCGAGAACCGTGGCTTCGACATGTATCGCTCGGTGGAAGCCGCCAAAGTGAAGCTTTCAGCAAACGAGGGCACGCTGCTCGAATTCAAATCCGGCCTCATCAACATCGAAAGCCATGTCGATCGCGCCGAATTTGATATCTGGATCGCGCCTGAGCTTGAGGAGATTGCGCGTTGCGTTGATAAGCTGCTCGATGATGCGGGCACGTCGCCTGACAAGATCGACCGCGTGTTCCTGACCGGCGGATCTTCATTTATTCCCGCAGTGCGCGATATTTTTGCTCAACGCTTCGGACAGGCAAAGCTCGCCGGCGGTAACGAACTCACATCCGTCGCCACCGGCCTTGCGCTCTCTGCACGTCAGCGCTTCAGCGCGTAACGCGATCGCCGGGCTTGTAGTCTTCTGCGATATGCCCCTCAAGATCGGCATTTTCAAACCACACCGGCTTGGTTTTCATCCCCGCGAACATGCCTGCCTGATCGGTGTAATGTGGCGAGGAGGCATCGAGTGTCGCGCTGCCGAATTGATGCACGCTTTCTGACGAGAGCTTGCCGTGCTCATCCCACGTCACGAACATGATGTAAGTATCGCCCGCTCGCGCGGTCAGCGTGCCGTCGTCTTGCGCTTCACCGTAAACCGCGCGGAATGTGTCCGGTCCGCCGTCAATGGCTTCATCAAAAGTCCCGTGACGGAAACGGTTCATCTCGCCCCACGTCGGGTCGAGCCGTCCAAAATGTGTTTTCAGCGTTTTGATAGCTGCTTGCAACGTGTCGATGGACTTGGGCACCGGCTCGCCCTTCATCTGTGCCATCACCACGGGTTGCCCCATCAGAACGCCGAGTGCCGCGCCCCGATTGTCGACATTGGTGCGCATGTCCCATGCCTTCAAAATGTCTTGAGCTGACTTGAGGTCGGCATCGTCGCGCGGATCAACGGCGATGACGCGCGCGATCATGCCTGCAAGGTCCGAGCGTTTGCTGTAGCTCAGATCATACTTGTAAGCGCGGAATTCCTCCGCCGTGATTGACGCGTCGGCAGCATAGTTTTCTTCCGCACGATAGGCGCGGTTGGTCATGTTCGATTGAATGCCCATGGTCGGTGAAAAATCACCGGGCTTCAGGTTGTCGCCATCGGAAGTTGCGCGGAACGGCGTGTTGTTGGAGTTGAAGACAAGTCCAGAGCGTGGATTGACAATCTGGGGGATTTTGTCGAACGGCACATAGTCTTTCCAAATCAGATCGGAACGGTCGCCGGGCAAAATATCACCCCAGTCAAAACCTTCCGCCCGCTTGGGGAACAGCGCGTTGTAGACGTAAGAAACATTGCCCTGTCGGTCGGCATAGATGTAATTGATGCTCGGCAAAGCCTGAAGCTTGAGCGCGTCACGCCATTCGGCAAGATCGCGCGCTTTGTCGAGGCGGTAATATTGCTCTGCCTGCCGAACCTCGCCCATGCCTGCATAGCGTATGGCGAAAGCACCGGTTTCCACTTTCAGCACCGGCCCATGGGCGGAGCGTAAAACGTCGCGCGTCACAGTCCACCAGAATGGGCCCCAGAGTTTCACACGGATTTTCGCTTCCGATTTTTCAAAGTCGCGCCACGTACCGTCGAGCCAATACTGGTCCGCGTTGTCGGGATT
>JAUSLL010000065.1 GCA_030649335.1 Parvibaculum sp.
TCACATTGATGCTGGTAAGACGACGACGACCGAGCGCATTCTGTACTACACAGGTGTCAGCCATAAAATCGGCGAAGTGCATGATGGCGCTGCGACGATGGATTGGATGGAGCAGGAGCAGGAACGCGGCATCACGATTACATCGGCTGCCACGACATGCTTCTGGAAGGGCAAGCGCATCAACATCATTGACACGCCTGGCCACGTGGACTTCACGATTGAAGTGGAGCGTTCGCTCCGCGTGCTCGACGGCGCGATCACAGTGTTCGACTCGGTGGCCGGCGTTGAGCCCCAGTCCGAAACAGTGTGGCGTCAGGCCGATAAGTACGAAGTGCCGCGCATGTGCTTCGTGAACAAGATGGATCGCACCGGCGCCAACTTCTACCGTTGCGTTGACATGATGGTGACGCGTCTCGGCGCAAACCCGATCGTGCTGCAGTTGCCCATCGGTTCGGAAGCTGAATTTGAGGGTCTCATCGATCTCCTCATCATGAAGGAAATCATTTGGAAAAATGAAGACCTTGGTGCCGAGTTCGAATTCCGTGACATCCGCGAAGAATATGTCGATAAAGCCGTCGAATATCGCGCCAAGCTCGTTGAGCAGGCTGTCGAAATGGACGACGCCGTGTTGGGCCAGTATCTCGATGGCGTTGAGCCTGAACTCGAAGTTCTGAAGAAGTGCATTCGTTTCGGCACGATCAACCGTCGCTTCGTTCCCGTGCTTTGTGGTTCGGCGTTCAAGAATAAGGGCGTCCAGGCGATGCTCGACGCCGTTGTCGACTATCTGCCGTCGCCGGTTGATATTCCGGACGTTGAAGGTGTTGATCCGCGCAACGAAGAAAAAGTCCTGTCACGTCGTCCTGCTGACGATGAGCCTGCTGCGGCTCTCGCGTTCAAGATCATGAATGATCCCTTCGTTGGTTCGCTCACATTCTGCCGCGTTTACTCGGGCGTCTTCACTGCCGGTTCAAGCGTTACGAACTCGGTGAAAGACCAGAAAGAACGTATCGGCCGTATGCTTCAGATGCATGCCAACAGCCGCGAAGACGTTAAAGAAGCCTATGCTGGCGACATTATCGCCGTTGCCGGTCTCAAGAATACGACGACAGGCGACACGCTCTGCGACAACCTGCATCCGATTATTCTTGAACGGATGATCTTTCCGGAGCCGGTTATCGAGGTGGCCGTTGAGCCGAAGACGAAGGCCGACCAGGAAAAGATGGGTCTCGCCCTCAACCGTCTCGCGCAGGAAGATCCGTCTTTCCGTGTGAAGGTTGACGAAGAATCCGGCCAGACCGTTATTAAGGGCATGGGCGAATTGCATCTCGACATCATCGTCGATCGCATGCGTCGCGAGTTCAAGGTTGAAGCCAACGTCGGCGCGCCGCAGGTGGCTTACCGCGAATACCTCGCCCGCGAAGTCGAAGTCGATGACACCCACAAGAAGCAGGCGGGCGGCTCGGGTCAGTTCGGTCGCGTGAAGGTCACGGTCACCCCCGGTGAACGCGGCCAGGGCGTGGTCTTCGACGATCAGATCAAGGGCGGGAACATCCCG
>JAUSLL010000068.1 GCA_030649335.1 Parvibaculum sp.
AAAAATGATCAGTGCAAAAGGCAGCAGAAGCGCCACAACATTCGACCAGATGCGCATTGTCGGCACCCAGGAACAATGGGTCATCAGGCTCGCACCGAAGACAATGGCGGTCACAACATAATTATGCGGCGCGCCGAGCACCCAGTTGAAGCCTGCGATTGTATAGGTTGCCACCGCCGCGACGTGAAACAGTCCTGCATCCTGCCAGCATCTTTCGGTATCGATATTGCCGATGTTCTTTTTGACATTGCGACGCCAAATGAGCGTGCCTGTGTCGAGCGCGAGGGCGGAAAAAAACCATCCCAATGCACTGGTGACGCCATTGGCGTGAAGTGTGGTGAGAGCAAGTGCCAAGGGGAATGAACATCGGAAGAGATAGAGCCGGTCCTCCATTGATATCCAATAGAGGAGCACCTTGCGGCGGATATGCTCCTGAGAATTCGTAACGGAATTCATGCCGGCCCACCTTTTTCGCACTCTACACACGCAACAATGCGGCCCGATTTGCACATTGCCCGTGGCGGATCATTCCACTCCCGCTTTAAGGGTTAGTTGCAGCATTCAATAAAATTTTAACGTCTCCGGTCACCAATTCGGCCGGATTTACGCTGCGGCCCCGCGCATAAGCCGGAAACATCGTTAATGCTCTACTGAGTATTGGTCGCTAAAGTAGGTTCCAGCGATTCACGGAGTATGGGCACGGGCGGTATCGATGAAGGAGAAGGAACTTCGGTTGGCGCTTGTGTGCTATGGCGGCGTATCGCTCGCCGTGTACATGCATGGCGTGACGAAGGAGATTCTGAAACTCGTCCGGGCTTCGCGCATCTACCACGGCGAAGACAGCCCCACTCGTCGCCAGTCGTCGAGTTTTGCCGAACTCGAACGCCAGCCGCGCGGCGAACGCGATAGCGAATACGGCTATTTCGAACTGCTCCAAGCCATCGGCGAGATATCTGAACTGCGGGTCTTCGTCGATACAATTGCGGGTGCATCCGCCGGCGGCATCAACGGCGTGTTGCTCGCCCGTGCGCTGGCACATGATCTGTCGCTTGATGAACACCGCAAGATGTGGCTTGAGCAAGCCGACATTTTGGCGCTGATGGACGAAGACCATCTGGCGGGCAAATGGAGCAAACTGTTTCTCAAGCCCGTCTTCTGGGCGATCAACAACCGTTGGCTTGCACGTTTTGCACCTGATGCCGAGATGCGCCAGAAATTGTTACTCTTCACACGTTCGCGTTGGTTCAAGCCACCCTTTTCCGGTCGCATCATGTCGAACATGCTGCTTGAAGCCTGCCGCACGATGGCCGACAAGACGGAAGACCTCAGCGCGAAACCACGCTCGCTTCTGCCGGTTGGTCACAAGCTCGAATTGATTGTCTCCGTCACCGACTTCTATGGCTATACACAGGACATACCGCTGCATGATCCGCCCTTCATTCGTGAGCGTGAGCATCGCCATGTTCTGAAATTCTCCTACATTCAGCGCACCGGCGGTCTTGCGACCAGCGATTTCGATGACGCACATATTCCGGGGCTTGTATTTGCTGCGCGGGCGACCTCGTCTTTTCCGGGTGCGTTTCCACCCTTGCAGATGGGCGAAATCGACAAGTGCCTTGTGGCACGGCGCGAAAGCTGGTCGACGCGTGCAGAATTTATTGCGAGTAATTTCAAGCCGTTGATTGCGGCGGGGTCCGACCCTGCCAAAACATCGTTCATCGACGGTAGCGTGCTCAACAACAAGCCGTTTGGCGAAGCCATCGCCTCGCTACGCGGTCGCCCGGCCTATCGCGAAGTTGACCGGCGCGTTGTTTATATCGATCCCGATCCTGAAGGTGGCCATCTGGAAGCCGGCGGCGCTGCACCGGGGTTCTTCCACACGATCCGCGGCGCACTCTCCGACATTCCGCGCAATCAGCCTGTGCGCGACGAATTGGAATCGATCCATCAGTTTTCCGAACGTGTCCGCCAGTACCGTCAGATTGTTGGAGCCACGCGACCGCATGTGTCACTGCGCATTCGTGAATTGCTGGGCATTGACCCGACGACCATCCCGACCAAAGAAACCCTGCCGGTTTGGCGTAATCGCGCCAACACGCAGGCCGCGGTTGAAGCAGGCTACGCATACGACGGCTATATCCAGCTCAAAGTCAGCTCTGTGCTCGACCGGCTCACGATGTTCATCGCCGAGACCAGCGGTGTGGCACATAACCCCGCAAAAATGTTGAGCCTGTCACGTGCCGTTGAAGCATGGGCGAAATCCAAAGATGTGTTCCCCGTGCAATGGACGCGCGTGGAAGGCGGCATTGAGGCACCGACGGCGAAAACAGCCTGGGTGAATTTTCTGCGTGAGTTCGACCTGAGTTTCCGCATCCGCCGGATGCGGTTTGTTGTGCGGCGGTTGAACGAACTTTATAGCGAGCAAGCCAGCGGCGTCGACAATACCGGCGCGCTGGATGAGTTTAAGGCAAGTGCCTACGAAAGCCTCGAGCTGTTGACGTCACGTGCATCCATCCGGCTGGAAGAGCCCGCAATCAAGAATATGTGTGTGCGCATTTTCGATGACGGCATTGCGACGGTCGATGAAATCGAGGCTCTGGTGCAAAAAATGGGTCCGGCACTCGATCTTGTCGGCGCCGATCATGTGATCGACGAGAGTTTTGCGTTGATGGCGCAAACTTATTTACCGCCGGATGCGCGCGCCGAACTGGTGCAGGCCTATGTCGGCTTCCCGTTTTACGACGTGCTGACGCTGCCGCTCAACAAGTGGAACGATCTTGACGACGTGGACACGATGCAGGTCGACCGCATCAGCCCTGAAGACGCTGTCGCCATCCGTCAAGGTGGCGCACAGGCCACTTTGATGGGGCGCGATCTGGGGCATTTCGCGGCCTTCTTCAGCCGCCGTGCGCGCGAGAATGATTATTTGTGGGGACGGCTACATGCTGCCGACAGGCTCGTCGATATTGTCGTGAGCGCGGGACTTGGTTCACCGCTGGCAGATACCGCTAAATATGATCAGATCAAGGCGCGGTTGTTCCGCTCGATTTTGAAGGCAGAGGAGCCATTCCTGACAAGCGTGCCCGACCTTCTCGGCGACATTGAACGCGAACTCGACACGCGTTACGGACGCCATGCGGAAAGCGAACCCCGCGCCGAAGCTGCTGCTGCAGGTTAGTTTCTAAGCGCCGGACAGGGGCTCAGATTCTGCGCACCGGACGGCAATGGCATTTCCGGCGTCAGCATCCAGCTCTCAATATCTTTCCACACCGTTTCGCGCTGAAGATCACGCAGCAGGATATGGTAGCCGTTGGGGTAGCAAGCGGGCGTCACATTGAGTTGCGCTGCCTGCATTTCGCGTAAAGTGGTACCGACGGGAATCGGCGGTACGATCTCATCGCGAGCACCATAGAGCAGCAACACTGGCACAGAGATACGCGTGGCGGACGAAGCCGCCTGATCCATCAATTCGACAAGACCATAAATGGTGCCGATCTGTGTCTCCTTGATGATGAGCGGATCGCGGCTCATCTCGCGCAACATTTCGATATTGTCCGAGGGTTGGATTTTGAGCCCGCCGCCCGTCAGCGTCATTGAAGGTACAAGATGGGCGCTCATCCAGAGAACCGTTTCGTAGAACGAATTCATACTGCGCCAACCCCAGACGGCAGGGGCCGCGAGAATGACACCATCGACCTTCGGGGGTTCGGCTAAGGCGAAGGAACGCATGACGACCGCGCCGCCCATGCTGCTGCCAAGAAGATAAACAGGTAAGCCGGGATACTTTCCGTGTGCGAGGTCGACAACTGACCGCAAATCTTCAGCCATACGGACATGACCTGCCCACAGACCGCGCCCCGGTGCCTGCCCGAAGCCGCGCTGATCGTAAGCGAGCATCGTAACACCGCGTCCGGCGAACCACGGCCCGGGCAAGGCCGAAGCCTTGGAATAGTCGTTCATGCCGTGGACGGCAACGATGACCGCGTGCGGGGTCTCGGCTGACCAAACCCGCAAAGGCAAACGGGCACCGTCGGACATGACGGCGTTGGTCATTTCCGCTTGAAGCGAACCTTCAAACTTCGGTGTGTAAAGCGGATCGCCTGTAGCCATGAGGCGCGGCGCGCACCCAAGCATCATGCCGGCAACGATTGCCGAGCCGACCAACATCCGCACCATGCGCCTCATTGAAAACCTGTCAGGTTTGAGCTGTTTCATTTCAACAGGCCCGCAACACGCGATTGCAATACGGGCAGAAGATCGTGCTCAAACCACGGATGTGCTTTGAGCCAACCCGTATTACGCCATGAGGGATGTGGCAACGGTATGGCAGCCGGACCATAGTCGCACCACGCCTCGACCGTTTCTGTCAGGCTCGCCTTCGCCCGCTCCCCTAAATATCGCTTTTGCGCATATTGCCCGACGAGCAAGGTCAGCTCGATTTTTGGCAATAGGGCAAAGAGCCGTGCATGCCAATGTGGTGCACATTCGCGGCGTGGTGGCAGGTCGCCGCCTTTCGCATCCTGACCCGGAAAGCAAAATCCCATCGGCACAATAGCGAAGCGGTTCGGATCGTAGAAAATATCCGGCGTCACACCAAGCCATTCGCGCAGGCGGTCACCGCTGCGATCAGTGAAAGATTGCCCCGACAGATGCACTTTGGTGCCCGGTGCTTGACCGATGATACAAATTTTCGCGCGCGGCGATACCTGCAGCACGGGGCGTGGCTCATGCGGTAAGGGTTTGCCCAATGGTTGTTCGAGGCAAAGCCGACAGGCACGGATATCACCGACGAGTGTGTCGAGCGCCCTCGCCATTGCCGCCCTCCCCGCTTAGCTAACAGCTTTCAGCATATTGCGAGCAATGATGACCTGCTGCACCTGGCTCGTGCCTTCGTAGAGACGGAAGATGCGCACGTCGCGGTAGAAACGTTCTATGCCGTAGTCGGCTACGTAGCCCGCGCCACCGTGGATCTGCACCGCGCGGTCAGCAATACGGCCGACGGCTTCCGAGCAGAAGAGCTTGCAGCATGAGCTTTCTGTGGCAACGTCCTCGCCTGCATCGCGGCGCTTTGCGGCGTCGATCACCATGCAGCGACCGGCGTAGTGTTCCATCTTTGAATCGGCGAGCATCGCCTGCACCAGTTGCAAATTGCCAATGGGCGCGCCGAACTGTTTGCGCTCGGCAGCATATTTGGTGGAATCCTCGACGAGGCGGTCGGCAACACCCATGCAGACCGCTGAAATGTGCAGACGGCCGCGCTCCAGCACCTGCATCGCGGTGATGAAGCCTTTGCCTTCCTTGTCACCAAGCAGGCTGGACGCAGGAATGCGCGCGTTGTCGAAAATTACATCGCAGATATGCGCGCCCTGCTGGCCCATTTTCTTTTCATTTTTGCCGAGCGTCAGGCCCGGTGTGTCGCGCGACACAATGAAAGCCGAGACACCTTTAGCGCCGGGTGTGTTCGGGTCGGTGCGGGCAAGCAACGTGAAAGCGTTGGCCTTGTGTGCGTTGGTGATGAAACGCTTGGTGCCATTGACGATGTAATGATCGCCGTCGCGGATGGCGGTGGTACGCAGCGATGCGGCGTCCGATCCTGCTTCAGGCTCCGTCAGCGCAAAGCTGATGATGACTTCACCGCTCGCGATCTTGGGCAGCCATTCTTCCTTCTGATCCTGACGGCCGTGCATGACAATACCCTGACTGCCAATACCGACATTGGTGCCAAAAACTGAACGGAAGGCGGGCGAGGTGCGGCCCATCTCGAACATCAACAGGCACTCTTCTTCCATCGTCAGACCGAGGCCGCCGTATTCGACCGGTACCGACAGACCGAAGAGGCCGAGTTCCTTCATCTCATTGACGATGGAATCCGGTACGGCGTCTTCTTCAGAGACCTTGTCCTCGATGGGACGCAGACGCTCGTCGACAAAGCGACGGATGGTGGAGATGAGTTGATCGCGTGTTTCGGCGTCGAGGGCCATAGTCGCTCCGGCGTTGTGGGGCGGGAGAAATCCCGGCTGGAGCGGAATTTAGGCTATGGGCCTAGGGAGGGTCAAAGGCTGAAAGCACGCAAACTGCGCTCTGCGGCCCCGATCGGTGCTAAATCGTGGTCATTTCGTTTTTGAAGCGTTCCGCAACGGGTACTTCACGATAGACCGTCACCGTGAAAATACGATCGGTCCGCTCACCGTCAAGCGACAGGGGCATATAGGCCGCTTCAAAATCCATGTATCCGCCACCGGCAAATTCCATCTCGCCGCCGACGCCCACAGGGCGGCGCAATTCGGCGACTGCTTTGAAGAGTTCAAACAGCATGCTGCCGAGCTTTGGCTTTCGTTCGTTGATCGCCAGCACAGACTGACCTTTGAAATTCACCCCGTGCGAATTCGCGACCTTTTCACCGATCAATCTGTAGGTGAGGTTGAACGGTTCATAGTCGACCTGCAGCATCATCAGATGCGGCATGTGACGGGCGATGGCCACAGGATCGATATCGGCGGGTGTCGGCATCCGGCGTGTGCCGCGCTGCGCGTACCAATAGTTGAGGACTTCGAGCACGACGGGGTTGGTGAGGTCGCGCAATTTGCGCAGCCCCGCACGATCCGCCCCCGCCTCTTCGATTAATTTTGCGTATTCGTCCATGGTCACGATCATTCCGCTTGTAAGCGAAGACTAGCGATCAAGCCCTAACCGGACGTGAAGACGGTGTTTCGGATTCCCGCCGGTTCCTGATATGACACAGACAAATCACATTTTACGCCAACATTTCCCGGATTCCCAACGATGTCAAAAACACCGAGTGCGAGGCTTGCCGCAGCTGGATTCAAAGGCTGGGACGGCACAGACCCGTTTGAAGACTATGCCGGTCCCTATTTTTACAAGAAAAATGAGGCCGGAGAGGTTATATGCGCCTTTGAGGCCGAACCTCACCATTGCAACGGTGGCGGCTTTCTGCACGGTGGCGCGCTGATGACTTTCGCCGATTATTCGCTGTTCTGCTTCGCAACAGACGTTTTGAACGGCCCTGCTGTCACTGTGTCGTTCAGTTCGGAATTCACAGCCGCAGCCGCGGGCGAAGGCATCGTCTATTCACGCGGCGAGATTGTGCAAAACACGGGCAGCATGGTTTTTCTGCGCGGGCAGGTGTTTACCGGCGAACAGGGAAACACCCGCACGCTTTTAAATTTCAGCGGTATTGTGAAGCGCGTCAAACGCAGGCCGATCTAGAAAGATTTTGTGATGGTTACTCTCAGCATTCTCGACCAGTCGCCGATCAGCAACGGCAGCACGGCTGCCGAGGCCTTGCGCAACACAATCGATCTTGCCAAACACGCTGAACGTCTCGGCTACCAGCGCTATTGGCTTGCCGAACATCACAACACCCATTCCTTTGCAGGCTCGGCACCTGAAGTGATGATCGCGGCGGTCGCGGCCGCTACCGAAAAAATCAATGTCGGTTCGGCGGGCATCATGTTGCCCCATTACAGCCCGCTCAAAGTCGCTGAACTTTTCCGCCTGCTCGAAACGCTCTACCCCGGTCGCATTGATCTTGGTCTCGGCCGTGCGCCGGGATCTGACCAGCGCACAGCGCGCGCACTGCAGCCGGGACCGCAGGCCTATCCGATTGATGTGTTTCCGCAGCAGGTCGAATTGCTGATCCAGTTCCTTGAAGACTCAACGGGGCTCGGCGGCGAGAGCGGCGGCTTCCCCGTCGGCCACCCTTACACCGGCATCCACGCGACACCGCGCGGTCCGGGTCTGCCGAATATGTGGATGCTCGGTTCCGGCGGTGATGGTGCGATCCATGCCGCACAGCAAGGCATGGCCTATTGTTTTGCTCATTTCATCAATCAGGACGCGGGCGTCGCGCCGCTCGAACTTTACCGGCGCAATTTCAAACCGTCGCGGCAGCTTTCATCGCCCCATGGCTCCATCGGCGTGTCGGTCACTGTCGGTGCGACCGAGGAAGACGCACGCCGCCTCTCTGCCCCGCGTAATCTCTGGGTGCTGCATCTCCTCCAGAATCGTGCAGGCGCTTTCCCGAGCCTCGAAGAAGCGCTGGCTTACAATTTTTCCGAAGAGGAAAAAGTGATGCTCCGCGCAATTGAGAAGCGCGGCATCGTGGGCACGCCCGAACAAGTGCGCGGAAAGCTTCTCGCCCTTGGCCAAGAGTATGGCGTTGATGATTTCGTGATCCTCACCATCACGCATGACCATGCCGACCGCGTGAAGTCTTACGAGCTGCTTGCAGACGCCTTTGGTCTTACGGCCTGACAATCGTCTCGGTTTGTGAAGCGGCAAGCTTGCGCGCCAAACGCTTGTCGAGCCCGGCACGCAGGCGCACCTGACGCGCATGCGTAATCGGATATTGCCAGATGACCGTTGTCGAAATGATCCAGAGGGTCAGCGGCACAAGGCAGTACATGGCCGTCAGCACAAAAAGTGAAAAATCGGAATTGGTCGCGGCCTTAGGATCAAAGCCGCTCCATGCCAGCACCGGCAGGGCAATGCCGATGCCGATGGCTTCGAAGATCTTTTTGACCATGGCCAGAAACGAAAACAGGAAAGCGGTACGCTGTTCGCCACTCTTGATCATGTCGAGATCGCAGACGTCGGCAAGGATCGATTGCCCGAGAATGGGAGATGCCCCCATCGTAAAGCCCTGAATAAGCGTGATGAGAAGCATCGCGGGCAAGACCGCGTCGGGATAGACAGGTTTCACCACGTAAATCACGACCGGCACAAAGGCGAAGGCTGCGAGGCTGGAAAAGCCCGCAACGCCGATGCCACGATGCTTACCGATGGCGCTGCCGATGCGCACCCAGAAGGGCGAGCCGAACACACCTGCCAGAAACAGAACGAAGATCAGCACCGAGCTGCCTTTGCCGAGTTCCGCGACATGTTCAAAAAAGAAAATCGCCACACCAACATTGATCGACCCGGCCAGCGCGCCGACGAGTGTCGCAATGAGAACAATACGCAAAGGCCCGTTACGCATGACAATGCGCATACCTTTGAAGAAATTGACTTCGGTGCTGCTGGAAACTTCAGGCTCGCGCACCGAGCGAAACAGAAAAAACAGGCAGACGGGCAACATGCCGGCCGTGATCCAGCCCAGCACCGACATGGCTTCGCGTGTGGCCGCCCCCTTGTTCGCCTCTTCCGCGCCGGTGGCCATACCGGCCGCGATGATGGGCACCGAAATCGCGAGAAGGAGACCAATCAGCAAGAAGATATTGCGGCTGCCGGTGATGCGGTTGCGCTCGTCATAGTCGTGCGACAGCTCCGCGCCCCAGGCCCCATAGGGAATTTCGATCAGCGTGTAGCCGAGATAAATGGCAGCGATCCAGCTGAACAAATAGAGATTTGTGACATGTTCGGGCGGCATGAACAGCATCACGCTCGACAGCATCATGACGAATACGCCGACGACGATCCACGGACGCCTGCGGCCCCAGCGCGTGTGCGTGCGGTCGCTCAACATGCCGACAATCGGGTCCGTCACCACATCCGACAAGCGCGCCAATGTGAGGATGATGCCGACCATCGCCAGATCAAGACCAAGCGTGCCCGAATAGAAAGCGGGAATGTAAACGGCAATCGGCAAGCCGATCACAGCCATCGGCATGACGAGTTGGCCGAAGCCCAGAATCTGCCATTTGCTCAGCCCTTGTCTGGCCAGCGGTCCCGCATCCATCGTCCCGCCCTCCCCGACGTTTCTCGATTAGTAAACTGACTATACGAGTTTCATCTGTCTGAAAGCAAACAGGAAGGGCCGGATTCTGAGCTTTTGGCCCGCGATTTTAGCCAACGACAGCTGAACCCGGCCTTCAGCTTCAGTTCATGTCGCAACCACTAGTCTCACACATGTTGATCGTTGTTGTGGCGGTCAACGCTGTCTCCCCAAACCATGTTCGGGTGCTTAAAGGGGAGACGTGATGGCGGCGTCCAATCCGTACCCCGTGGGCGCCGCCATTCATGTTTTCAATCCAAAATCAGATCAGGCTTTGGCGCTCGGACGGGCAGCAACACGCGCGTGCCAGGCGCGGACGTTGGCGCAGTCTTGTGGAATTTCCAGGCCTGTGTAGATGCCGAATTCCACTGAACAGAAGAGCATGATGTCGGCGACGGTGAACTGATCTCCCGCTGCAAATTCTTTGCCCTCCAGCTCCTTGTCAAACCATGACAGTGACTTTGCTGCGGCTTCACGGTTTGATTCACCGAAGTCTTTGAACTGGGTCAGCAGCTTCGCTGTGTAGGGATGCGCGTGACGCCAGTAATTGCCGATGGGTGTCATAACGACGAACTCGCAACGTCGCAGCCACATGTCGATCAATGCGATTTCAACAGGCGTCTTGCCGAAGAGTGCGGGCTCAGGATGCAACGCCTCGAAATAGCGGCAAATGGAAACGCTTTCGGAAATCACTGTGCCGTCATCAAGCTCCAGCGAAGGCACCTGCCCCAGTGAATTCTTGGCACGGAATTCCGGTGACTTGTGTTCGCGCTTCATCATGGCGATATGCTCAAGAGGTACCTCAATGCCTTTTTCAGCAAGATACATCCGAACACGACGCGGATTGGGGGCCGGCAAATTTTCGTTATAGAGCTTCATTGTCTCTCTCCCGTTTCTTCATATTTGATGGTCGATTTTCTCAAGTGATGATGCCGATGACGGCGCCCGTCATGCAGGTCGCCAATGTGCCCGACACAATGGAACGCGTGCCGAGTGTGACGATGTCGGCGCGACGCGAAGGCACCAGCGCGGTCAAGCCGCCGATTAAAATGCCGACGCTGCCGAGATTGGCAAAGCCGCACATGCCATAGATCATGATGAGTGAGGAGCGCGGCGACAGCGCGCCTTCGGGCAATTGGCTCAGATTGATATAGGCAATGAACTCATTGAGGATCGTTTTCGTTCCCATCAATTGCCCTGCGGTTTGCATCTCGCTGGCGGGCACGCCCATCAGCCACACGAGCGGCGAAAAGACCCAACCGAGCATGCGCTGCAAGGTCAAAGGCGCGCCGCCGAGATCGGGGAAGGCTCCGACAATAGTATTGGCAAGTGCAACAAGGGCAACGACCACCAGAAGCATAGCGATGATGTTGAGCCACAGATGAAGCCCATCGACTGTGCCGCGCGTGATCGCATCCATGCTGCTTTCATATTGCGTCAGCGCTTCGCCTTTCATCACGTCTGTGCCTTGGATGCCTTCGTCTTCCGGCACCATGAGGCGCGCGACGACGATGCCTGCGGGCAAAGAGATGAGAGACGCCACAAGGATTTGACCGAGCGCGCCTTCGACCACCGGGGCAAGCACGCTGGCATAGAGCACCAGCACCGTGCCTGATACCGAGGCGAGGCCGACTGTCATCATGATGAAGAGTTCTGACCGTGTGAGGCGCTCAAGATAAGGACGGATGAGCAAGGGGGCTTCAACCATGCCGACAAAAACGTTGGCGGCAGATGCGAGCCCTACCGCGCCACCGAGGCCCATGCTCTTTTGCAGCGCCCAAGCGAAACCACGCGTCACCCAATCGAGAATGCGCCAGTGCCAGAGCAACGCGGAGAGCGCCGACATGACCAGCACCAGAGGCAATGCCTGAAAGCCCAAAACAAAGGCGTTGGCTGGTTGCGTCACCTCAAAAGGAGCCGCGCCGCCGCCCATGTACCCAAAGACAAATCCGGTACCCGCTCGTGTTGCTTCAGTGAGTACATCGACCACTGAGTTGAGCGCCAGAAGCGCCTCGCGTGCGAATGCGAGCTTCAGCATGGCGAGTGCCAAGATGATTTGAAGGGCAATGCCGACGACCACTTGACGCAGAGAAAAGGCGCGTCTGCGCTCACTGAATATCCAAGCAAGGCACACAATGGCCGCGAGCCCGAAGGCACTTTGGAGAGATAGCCAAGGCATGGAGAACTCCGAATGGATGGGCAGACGCGCTTAATATGGCGCATATCATAGGGCTACGAGGTGTCGGCGCAACGCCCACCCTGCCTGCATCGTCGCTCCCTTGACCGGGGCGCTGCTTTTGGGCACAAACTCACCCGAAACATGCCTTTGGCCCTTGGATCACGCCTTGTCGGCGGACCGCTGGGCATCAACAGTTCAATCAACGGGAGAGACCCCATGAGCATTCGTTTTGACGGCAAGGTTGCCATTGTGACCGGCGCAGGCGGTGGCCTTGGCCGCAGCCATGCACTCGAACTCGCACGCCGTGGCGCCAAGGTCGTCGTCAACGATCTGGGTGGTTCGCGCGACGGTTCGGGCGGTTCTTCGGAAGCTGCCAATAAAGTCGTTGAAGAAATCAAAGCGATCGGTGGCGACGCCATCGCCAATGGCGCAAGCGTGACCGACGATGCGGGCGTTGCCAATCTCGTTCAGCAGACGATGGACACCTATGGCCGCATCGACATCCTGATCAACAACGCGGGCATCCTGCGCGACAAGTCGTTCTCCAAGATGACGATGGAAGATTTCCAGCTCGTCGTTGACGTGCATCTGATGGGCACCGTGAAGCCGACCAAAGCCGTCTGGGAAATCATGAAGGCGCAGAACTACGGTCGTATCGTTGTGACGGCTTCGTCCACAGGCCTCTACGGTAACTTTGGCCAGACCAACTACGGCGCTGCAAAGCTTGCGGTTGTTGGCTTTATCAACACGCTGAAGCTCGAAGGCCAGAAGAACAACATCCGTTGCAACGCATTGGCCCCCGTCGCTTACACGCGCATGACATCGGATCTGATGCCGCCGGAAACAGAACAGATGCTGACACCGGAAAGCGTGTCGCCGGGCGTGATGTTCCTCGTCTCGGAAGATGCGCCCACAGGCGTCATCCTCTGCGCCGGTGCGGGCGTCTTCGCTGCCACGCGCATGGAAGAAGCCGAAGGCATCTTCCTTGGTCGCGACGGTCTGACAGCTGAAAAAGTTGCCGAGAACTGGGACAAGATTTCCGACTTCTCGAACGCCGCGCCTTACTTCATGGGTGGCGAA
>JAUSLL010000071.1 GCA_030649335.1 Parvibaculum sp.
TCGAAGGCATTGGTCTGCGAGACACCACCGGCGCGAAAGAGTGCTTCACCCCAGTTGATGACCTGATTGCCCCCACGAATAGTGAGCGGCATGCCCGCGACGTCGAAGTTGCCATAGAGATAGGCGTCGTAAAGATCGAAACCACGACCGGCCTGACTACGCGTCGAAGACGAGAGATCCGTGCGGCGTGTGCTCTCGGCATCATTGTTTATGAAGTCGTAGAAATAGGACACGCTGACGAAGGCGCCATAGTTGCCGTTCTTTATATCGAGTTCGTGCAACATGCGGGTCGAAGCGGTGAAAACATCGCCGCGGCGGAAGTTCAGATTGCCGTCGTCGAAGTTTTCGCCAGCGACAGCGGCGTTGCGGCCACCGTTGGAAACGGCGATCTGATCACCATCAGGATCGACCGTGCGCACGCCAATACCGGCCGACAAGGTCGATTTGAGGTTCACGTCAACGCTGCCGAAATTCCATTCCAACGCCGATGCGGGCGTCGCCGAACCGATGCCGGCGACAATTGCCCCCGCCATCAGACACGCTGCACGTTTTGCAACGGGCCATCTCTTGTTCTTAATATTCATTTTTTCCTCCCATTAATCCTAAAGACGCCGTGCCATGCAGCACGGACCGTCCCTCCAACTTCCTCCAATCGCCACGCTTTACCGGCGTGACGACTATCCCTGTGTCGTCACCGTCACCGCAGGCGCAAAAGCGCCCGCGAGCGGCACCTGAAACTCGAGAACCAGATCGGCACCGTCCTGACGCAGCAAGACCGGACTCCCATCCGCCATCTGTCTGCCCTCGCCTGACAGGATCAAGTCGCGCAAGCGCAGCGTGCTGCCCAAAGGCTTGCCGAGAAAAATGATGTTGACCTCCGCTCCCTTGCGGGTGAACCGCACGGGAATGCCGGTGTCTGTTTCCGTATCGGAATTGACCGCATCCGTGCGGCGCCACGGCGTCGTGCCATAGATGGCCGAACCGTTCACCGACAGCCAGTCACCGAAGAATTTCAGACGCGAGAGTTGCTCGGCGGGTATGGCCGCATCGGTTCCGCGCGGGCCGACATTGAGCAACAGGTTGCCGCCCTTGGACGCCCCGTCGATGAAATCTGAGAGCAGCGATTCCGGCGAAGCATAATCTGCTTCGGTGTCATGCCGGTTGAAGCCGAAGGAATGGCTCATGCCGCGCGTTGACTCCCACTTCTTCGTCTGGATGTCAGGAAAGCGGGTGTATTCCGGTGTGCGGAAATCGCTGTGCGGAATGACCTGCGGAATGACGCCTTCCACCACATGCGGGTTTTTGCGAATGTAGCGCTTGGCGATAAAGTCGAGCGCTTTGCGCGGCAGTTTGTGGCGCATCAATTTGGCAAACAGGCCTGCGTGAACCCATCTGTCGTTCACAACGCCTTCGGGCACCGCATTATAATAATCGGCAAAGAGGTTCAGGAGATCGCTCTGCCCTGTTGGCCACGATATGTCATTCCACAACACGCTCGGCTCGTAACGCTCGATCAGTTCTCGGGTCTGGGCCATAGCGTAGTCGGGATAGTCGCCACCCGGCATGGAACCCACGAAGTCGGCAAAGGTGCGCAGCGGCTCTCTGTTGAATGTCCAGTCAATGCCGCCGGAATAATAGACGCCGAGGCGCAAACCCTGTGCGCGGACAGCGCGCGCAAGCTCACCAACAATGTCGCGCTCCGACGTCCATTTTTTCTCGTGCGGGTTGTTGACCTTGCTGGGCCACAGGCAAAAGCCGTCATGATGCTTGGTGACAAGCACCACATATTTTGCGCCCGAGTTGCGGAAGGCTTCCGCCCATGCATCCGGATCCCATTGCTTCAGGCCTTCCTCGAAAGGTTGCTTGAAGGCGCTATAGGGCTGGTTGTTATATTCCTTCGCATGAAAATCTGCTGAAGGTGTCCCCGGCACCTTGATCGCGTTGGCGTACCATTCCGTATAGGGCGTCATTGCAACAGCGCGGTCGTAGTCCTTCTTGAAGGCGTCCGATATTTTGCCGAGATTGGAGGCAAAAGCCGGAATGGCGAAAAGGCCCCAGTGAATGAAGATGCCGAATTTTGCGTCGTCATACCATTGCGGTAGCGCACGCGCGTTCAGGGATTCCAAATTGCCTTCATAGTGCATGGCGGCCTCCATTTTTTTCTGCCGCGCCGCTTGCAACGACTGTCGTTTGTGTTTGAACGCCGAGCCCGTCGATGCCGAGGTGCATCTTTTGACCCGCACGCAAATAGACAGGCTCGGGCTTCATGCCGAGGCCAACGCCGGGCGGCGTGCCGGTGGAAATGACATCACCGGGCTGGAGACTCATAAATTGCGAGATGTAGCTGACGATTTCGGCGATGCCGAAAATCATCGTGCGTGTATTGCCGTTCTGACGGCGGACACCATCCACCTCAAGCCAGATGCCGAGCTGCTGCGGGTCCGGCACCTCGTCACGCGTCACGAGCCATGGGCCGATGGGGCCGAAGGTGTCGCAACTCTTGCCCTTTACCCACTGGCCACCGCGTTCAAGCTGGAATTCACGCTCCGAAAGATCATTGATGACGCAATAGCCGGCGACATGATCCAGCGCGTCTGCCTGCGAGACATATCGCGCCTCGCGACCAATGACGACACCAAGCTCCACTTCCCAATCCGTCTTCACGGAACCGCGCGGGATGATTACATCGTCGTCCGGCCCGCAGATGGCGCTGGTGGCCTTGAAGAAAAGCACAGGCTCGGACGGCACTTCCATGCCGGACTCAGCGGCGTGATCTGCATAGTTGAGACCGACGCAGATGAACTTTCCCACCCGCCCGACGCAAGGTCCGTAGCGCGTGCCTTCCGGCACGAGAGGCAATGACGCCGGATCGAGGGCGGCGAGTCTCGCCAGACCCTCAGGCAGAAGCACTTCGCCCGCGATGTCGGACACAACTCCGTCGAGGTCACGCATTTGCCCTGAAGCGTCGATCATGCCGGGCCGTTCGTGACCGGCTTTGCCATGGCGAAAGAGTTTCATGTGTTGCTCCAGCCGCCGTCGACTGTGATGATACTGCCTGTCATAAAAGACGCGGCGTCACTGGCGAGATAGACGACAAGCTCGGCGATCTCTTCCGGCGTACCGATGCGTCCCATCGGCTGGCGCGCGATGAAGGCGGCACGCGCTGTGTCATAGTCACCCTGCGCGCGCATACGATCACCCAGAGACGGTGTTTCGACAGTGCCGGGGCAGATTGCGTTGCAACGGATACCTTGCGTGACAAAATCAGCGGCGACGGCGCGCGTGAGGCCGATGACAGCCCCTTTGCTCGCACCATAGACGAAGCGGTTTGGCACGCCGATGATGGAAGATGCAACCGACGACATGTTGATGAGCGAGCCACCGCCCGCCGCGATCATGGCCGGCAGGAAAGCGCGGATCATCCGATAGGCGGCGGTGACATTGAGGTTCATCGAGAAGTCCCAGTCCGCCTCCTCGCAATCGAGGATCGTGCCGTGGTGAACGAAGCCCGCACAATTGAAGAGGACGTCGATGGCACCGACTTCTTTTGCAAGACGGGACACAGCCGCGCCGTCAGTTACGTCAAGCTGACGAAATTCGGCCACACCGACAGCGGCATCTTTGGCGTCGCGGAGATCGGTCGCGATGACATGGGCACCTTCGCGCGCCATCGCCAGCGCGGTTGCGCGGCCGATGCCCTGAGCGGCAGCGGTCAACAATACTTTCTTGCCAGCGAGGCGGCCGGACTTGTTCATATCAGCGGGCATGTTCGTTGCTTCTCTTTACTCATGTCACTTGTTACTCATGTCAATTGACGTTCAGGCCACCTTGCGCAAATCGTGCTTGATCACGCTGAGGCGCCTGACTGCATCCCAATCCCACTCGATGCCGAGACCGGGTGCTTCCGGCGCAAAGGCCATGCCTTTTTCGATGCGCAGGCGCGAGGTCGTGATCTCGTCAAGTTGCGGGATGTATTCGACCCAACGTCCGTTGGACACGGCACAGGCGAGCGACACATGCAGCTCCATCAGGAAGTGCGGGGCGACGGCGACATTGAAGGCCTCGGCGAGATGCGCCGTCTTGAGCCAAGGCGTGATGCCGCCAATGCGCGCGCAATCGACCTGAACCACCGAACAGGCGCGCTGCTGCAGATAATCGCGGAAGTGACGGATGCCGTAGATGGACTCACCGACCGCCACAGGAATGGGCGTTGACGCCGCAAGACGGATATGACCGTCGAGATCATCAGCCGGAAGCGGCTCCTCCATCCATGCAAGGTCGAAGGGCTGAAGCGCGTGAGCGCGACGGATCGCCTCGTCCACGGCGAAGGACTGATTGCAATCGATCATAAGCTCAAGCTCATCGCCGAGAGCTTCGCGGACAGCTGCGACGCGGCGAACATCTTCTTTGACCGACTGCTTACCGATCTTGATCTTCACGCCGTGAAAACCATCGCGGCGCGCGATCTGCGCTCCCTCGACCAATTCTTCTGTCGATAGATGAAGCCATCCACCTTCTGTCGTATAGGCCGGAATTTTCTTACGCGCACCACCGGCAATCACATGGAGTGGCAGCTTTGCCCGGAGGGCGCGTAAATCCCAAAGAGCTGTGTCGATGGCGGCAAGGGCAAGCGAGGTAATCGCGCCAACAGTCGTTGCATGCGTATGAAACTTGAGATCGCGCCAGATGGATTCGATTTCTTCGGCTTCGCGGCCAATCACCTGAGGCAAAAGATGATCGACAAGCAGCGCCACAACGGACGAGCCGCCCGTGCCGATCGTATAGCTGTAGCCCGTGCCTATTGCGCCATCGGCATCATAGAGGCGGACAATCACCGTCTCCTGACACACGAATTGCTGGATCGCGTCGAAGCGGGTGACCTTCGGCGTCAGCGGGACAAGAAAGATTTCTGCATGTTCAATGCGCGCCATAGATTTTGCCCTCCACTGCACAGGTGCGCGCAGCGCGCTCCATGCCAACCGGTCCGCAGACACGGTTCGCCGTTTTTCGAAAAATGAGTTCGGCCGCCCTGATCTTCATGTCAGCACCATGCAGACCGCGTCGGTGGGAACGGGGGCTCGCTGATCGATGAGGCCGCGCGCCTTCAGGTCCTGCCAAAAAGCAGGCGGAATAGCTGTGGCTGTCCATTGCAGGATTTCATCAAGCTCGGCTTTGCTACCGAAACCGGGAATGACTGTGCTGACAGCCGAATGAGCGAGCGGAAATTGCAGCGCTGCGGCGGCCAGTGGCACACGATGGACACGACAAACGGCATCGAGCGCCTGCACCCGCGCCACGACATCGGCAGGCGCTGTGCCATAATCAAAGCGCGCGCCCTCTACGACACCGGTGGCGAGAATGCCGGAATTGAAGGCGCCGCCGATAATGACCTGCTTGCTCTCGCGCCCGCAGCGCTCAAGAAACGGAACAAGGGCACCCTGCTCCAACAGCGTGTAGCGTCCGGCGAGGAGGAAGCAATCCCAATCGCCGCGGTCCATCGCCAGATCGCAAACCTGCCACTCATTGGCACCGATGCCGATGGAGCCGACGAGACCAGCGCGACGAAGCTCGTCCATCGCGCGGTAGCCACCTTCCATGGCAATATGAAATTGGGCGTCGTGTGCTGCGCCGTGGGTTTTCTCGCCGATGTCATGCATCAGGAGAATATCGATGCGATCAAGGTTCAGCCGCTCCAGGCTCGCCTCGAAAGAGCGCATGATGCCGTCATAAGAATAGTCGAATACCGGCTCGTAGGCGGGCGCATCGACGAAGTAAGCGCGCTGCTCATGCCAACCATCATTGGGGACAAGGATGCGGCCTGCTTTGGTGGAAACGATGAAACTGTCGCGCGGCTTGCTGCCAAGAAACGCGCCAAGCCGCTGCTCACTCAGGCCAAAGCCGTAAAGCGGCGCTGTATCGAAATAACGGAATCCGGCATCCCACGCTGCATGAAGCAACGCGTGTACCTCTGCGTCCGTTAACGGACGATAGAGATTGCCCAGCGGCGCTGCTCCGAATCCCATGGATGGAAGCACCCCCCCGGACGAACCAAGCACATTTAACGGCGCCATCATTCGCCTCCCCTTGTGTTTTATATACATGACCATATTTCATAAGTAAACCAAAAGGCCCCGCTGTGTTCCATGCCGCAAGTGGGGAAAAAAGCGCAGAAAAGCGCGGGCCTGACGCCCCGGCCCCGCATCGCAACCTCTTCCTTGCCGAGACGATTAATGACGCAGCGCACATAAAACGGGATGATTGGAGGGACAAAGGGGCGACTCGTTTCGCGGACAAGAACACGGGATATTGCCGCGCTGCGCTCACCTGTCTTGATGGTAGAGTGCGCTGAATGACAAGTGAGACAAGTATGACGCCGCGTGAAGAAGAACTGGCACAGGCTGTGCGCGGCGAGTTGGCGCTGTTCAGCTATCCCGAACGTGATTGGGTGAGCGGGCGCGTGGGCCCCGATGGCGCACCGATGCTGGATGTGCTGATTGTGGGTGGCGGGCAATCGGGACTTGCTGTCGCACACGGATTGCGCCGCGCGGGCGTTGCCAAGATTTCTGTGCTCGATCAGGCGGGCGCGGGGCGCGAAGGCGTGTGGGAAAATTTCGCGCGCATGAGCGAGCTGCGCACGCCCAAAGGGCTCTTTGGCATGGAACAGGGCGTGAGCGCCTTGTCGATACAGCACTGGTATATTGGCCAACACGGGCGCGACGCATGGGAGGCGCTGACGCGTGTGCCCCGTGCGGATTGGGCGGCTTATCTGCGCTGGTATCGCGAAACGCTGGCGCTGCCTGTGGTGAGCGACACAATGGTGCGCGATATTCGCAAAGGCGTGGACGGCCTCATCGTCGAGACTATGAGTGCGGGTGCGGCAAAAACATTCCATGCGCGGCTTGTGG
The DNA here is from genome assembly GCA_030649335.1 of Parvibaculum sp. GTDB lineage: Bacteria > Pseudomonadota > Alphaproteobacteria > Parvibaculales > Parvibaculaceae > Parvibaculum. The sequence goes on from JAUSLL010000071.1 coordinate 6,906, forward strand.
TGCTGGCGACCGGACATGACGGCGCGGGACGCTGGGCGGTGCCGGAATTCATCACGAGCGCCCTGCCCGCTTCGCGGTTTGATCATTCCAACGGGCCGATTGATTTTGCGGCGCTGAAAGGCAAACGCGTCGGTGTGTTGGGACATGGCGCGTCGGCGTTTGATGCAAGCGTTGCGGCGCTTGAGGCAGGCGCGGCGCGGGTGGACTTGTGCTTCCGGCGCAAGCAATTGCCGCTCGTTAATCCGCACCGGCATATCGAGACTGTGGGCATGCTGACGCATTTCCCCGAGCTACCGGACGAGACGCGGTGGAATGTGGCGCGGCATTTTCAGCGGCATGACCAGCCACCGGCGGAAGCGGGATTTTTTGCGGCAACCGCGCGCGAGGGATTTCACATGCATGCGGGCGCGCCCTGGACATATGTGGCGATGGAAGGTGATGCAATCAGCGTCGCGACACCACGCGAGACATTTATGTTCGATCATGTGATCGCGGCGACGGGTTATACGGTCGATCTCGCGTCACGCGCGGAGCTGACGAGCCTCGCTCCGGTGATCGCGCGTTGGCAAGATCGCTACACGCCGCCCGCAGACGCGACACAAACGATGCTCGGCGATTTTCCCTATATCGGATCGCATTATGAATTTCTGAGCCGGACGCCGGACACGGATGATTGGGTGTCGCGCGTTTTCGCCTACAACGTGTCGGCCTATGTCAGCATGTGCCCGCATTCGACAACGATCAGCGGGCATCGCTTTTGCCTGCCGCGTGTGTTGCGCGGGATCACTGGACAGTTGATGCGAGAAGAAACGGGAAATGTCATGGCAGCACTTGAGGCCTATGACAATGTGGACCTTGTGGTGCCTGCGCATTTGCAGACACATATAGTTGCCGACTGAACGGCAAAGACGCGCGTGACGTTGGTGGCCTCCGTCACGCGCCGCTTTAATCAGGCTTTGCCTTTGGCACCCTTTGTCGGCTTTGCTTCGTTTGCGAAGACGGACGTGGTTGAGCTGCCAGCAGCTTTCGCCTTTTTGTCCTGCTTCGG
>JAUSLL010000082.1 GCA_030649335.1 Parvibaculum sp.
CGCCGCTCATACTGCCGGCGAGTGATTTCAGTCCAGGCCATCTGATCCTCCGTGGTCTTCGCAAATCACAGAGAATCATAAGTCGCTGAAATCACTCACTCCTTTTTGGAGCAGGCTCTAAGGTCGGATAAGGAAAACAAAGGGAATTTGTCAGCCAAACGCGGCTCAACCGCCCTGCCCGTTGCGGGCATCTGCGACATTTGCAATAGGCTTCAGATCGCCTAACTCTGCGTTTGCCGCCTTATCAGTCATTTCCGGTAAACGGTCACCTGTAGCCAGTTCAACCGTCAGATCTTGGGCTGCAACGGGGTCCATCACCGCCAACACCGCAGAAAGCTTGCGCGGGCTCATGCGCTTGGCCACATCGATCAGAACACCCATGTCGAGACGTTCAAAAATACGGCTCGCATCCTTGGGTTTCATCGTTTCATACATCTGAACGACACCCATCAGGCGCTCTTCATTGGCTTTGTCGCTGGCGCCGATCTGGGTATTGATTCTGGCTTCCAGCTCTTTCAGTTCGGCAATGCGGGCTTCGACGCGTTTTTCAGCGGCACTCAGCAATTGCTCGCGCATTTCAAAAGTCTTGGCCCGCTCGTCGAGTTCTTCGCGACGCGCTGTCAGGCTACCCAGAACGGCAATCTCCGCCTCACTCATAGGTGCGTTATTCAACTGAGCGGTCTGCGCGTCGAGTGCGGCCTGTTTTTCAACATCGCTCATTGATCTCTCGCCGCCGCCGTGAGCTTTCTGAGGCTCATCGCCTTCCGCCGCTTCTGCACCATGCTCGGCCGCCTTGGCTCCATCTCCTTCCGCGGCGTCAGCTCCATGCTCTGCCGGAGCGGGTGCGGATTGAGCCTGCGCATCACCAATGACGGAGACTTCACCCAGACCACCGATCATATGCACGACCTTGAGGCCGAGCAGCATCGCAGCCACCAGCATGACAGTCGGTAAAAGGCGAAGGCGGTCGAGCATAATACGAACCTAAGTCAGTCAGCGCTCAGCGTGCGCGTTTCAGAAGGTCGGGCAAAGGATGGGCTTCAGCCGAAGCATTCACCTGAGGTTTGGGGCGCGACTGCACGATCCGCGGGGCCAGGGCCGGTTGTGCCACCGGAGCCGACGCGCGGCGGGGTTCACGCCGGGTTTCAATGCCGCCGAGCCGGTTGGCGATGTCATTGCCGGACTGAACCATCAGTGACAATTCGTCAGCCAAGGTGCGGCCACGTTTCACTTGCTCGCTCAATGCGCTGCCGGTGGCATCGCTTGCCTGACGCAACTGACCGATCGCGTTCATCGCCTGCGCCGTGGCACCAGACAAATCGCGAATAAGATCGCGCATGCCGTCCTGTCCGTCGCGCATAGCACGCAACCGACGATCAATGGTGGCGCAATAACCAATGGTCGCAACCAGCAGCACACAAACAATGACTTCCAACATGAGGTCCATGGGCAAATTCATGAATGCTCTCCGCTTCCCGGCGCACCGGCACTACCATTTTTCCGGACGCCGCTTTCGATGCGGACAGCAACGTTGTTACTCATCCGGCCGATACGGCCATGCGCCAGTGCGATACCGCCACAACGCATTTCAACCAATGAATCCGGCCCGTTATTGAGCATCAGGGTCTGACCGACCTTGAAATCCATAACTTCGCGCAAGGTGATTTTCTGTTCATCAAGAACGGCGTCAATTGCGACTTTTGTGGACCACAATTCGGTCGCCAGATGGCTTTCCCAGATCGAGTCACGGCCGAATTTTTCGCCCATGAACATCTGCAGCAGCAATTCGCGGATGGGTTCGAGCGTTGCATAAGGCAACAGCATTTCAATACGCCCGCCGCGATCTTCCATGTCGATACGCAGCTTGATCAGGATGGCAGCATTGGCGGGACGCGCAATCGCGGCAAAACGCGGATTGGTTTCGATACGGTCGAGTTCAAGTGTGACGGGCGACAAAGGCTCAAAGGCCGCCTGCGCATCCTGCAGCACGACTTCGATCATGCGCTGGGCGAGGCTGAGCTCAATTGTTGTATAGGGACGGCCTTCAATGCGCATGGCCGCTGTGCCACGACGGCCGCCGAGCAACACATCAACGATGGAATAGATCAGGTTGGAGTCGACCGTGAACATTCCGTAGTTGTCCCATTCCTTCGCGCGGAAAACCGCAAGAACGGCAGGCAACGGAATGGAATTGAGATAATCACCAAAACGGATCGACGAAATATTATCGAGGCTCACTTCAACGTTGTCCGACGTAAAGTTACGCAAGGACGTCGTCATCAGGCGCACAAGACGGTCGAAGACGATTTCGAGCATCGGAAGACGCTCATAAGAAATCAGGGCTGAATTGATGATCGCGCCAATACCCGTGCGCTCACCGACCTGCTCCTCTTCGACTTCAAAGCCGAGCAAGCTGTCGATTTCATCCTGATTGAGGACGCGCTCAGGTGACGGGCTATAGGTGCGTTCAGCAGGTGCCGCGCCTTCATCACCTTCCATTGCTGCCATCGCAGCAGCCATTTCGTCCTGATCGATTTCGTCAACTGTCGCCATGACACTCGCCGCGCTTTTCTAAAAATGCCCTTGAGGGGCAAGGAACCAATTGGATAGGTGTATTTATTGAACGATTACTTCGCGAAATAGAATGTCGGTGACCAAGGGTGGCTGCACAGCCAGATTGATCCGACGCAGCAATTCTTCTTTCACACGCAACACGCCGGCCGAACCCTCAACATCTTCGGGACGCAGCTCACGCAAGAAAATCTGGAATGAATCAATCACGCGCGGCAATTCGGCATCGAGCCGCTTGGCCGCTTCCGCGTCCGTGATTTGCAGGGTCACTTTCATTTTTAGAAAGTGTTGCGGCGCATCACCGCTGAGGTTCACGAGGAATTCGGGCAGATCATAAAAAACCGGCGGCACAATGACTTTGGCTTCTTCATGTGCCTCTTCACCTCCACCAAGCAGACCGGACATATAGACGCCCGCACCCGCGCCGATCAGAACAACCAGCGGCAGCACGATATAGAGGATGAGAACCTTGCCGCTCAGCTTCCGTTTTTCCGGAACTGCCTCGCCGTCGGTTTCGTCAGTATCAGTCGATGCCATATTGAAGTGCCCACTTTGCCCACCGATCCCTCGCCCCACAGCTCATGATCGTCACATCATTCCGGCGCCCAGCCCGATCACTCTTCGGGTGCTTTAGCGCATCTGGATATTTACTGATTTTAGTTAATGAAGCGTTTCGCACAGGTGCGATAGGCGGCAATTCTTGCCCGGTAAAGCCTGCCACGACGGCCCCGCGAACCATCCGAAATAAACCGTAAGCCGTTGATTTCATTTAAACTCGTCAGTGGCACAAGGTCTGCACTATTCGTTTCAGGCGGAAAGCCGCCTAACCGATAGCTCGAAACCTGATGGTTTGAAGATGGATAATGCACTTCTCATAGGCCTGTCGCGTCAGTCCGCCATGGCGCGGGAAATGTCCGTGATCGCAAACAACCTTGCGAACATGAACACGACGGCGTTCAAGTCCCAGACCATGCTCTTCGACGAGTATCTGATGCCTGTCGCTACCGAAGACAGCCAGGACAAGACGCTCTCCTTTGTTCAGGACTACGGCCAGGTGCGCAATCTCTCCGACGGCGAACTGAAAACGACAGGCAACCCGCTTGATGTCGCCATTTCCGGCGAAGGCATGTTCCAGATCCAAACACCGAATGGCACGCAATATACACGCGACGGCCATTTCCAGCTCGACGATCAGGGGCAGCTTGTCACCTCGCAAGGTATGCCGGTGCTCACCGGTGCCGGTTCAGTGCTGCGCTTTGCCGCCGACGAAGGTCAGGTCTCGATTGCCCGCGACGGCACAGTTTCAACCGACCGTGGCCAGCGCGGCAAACTCGCCCTCGTCACCTTCGCCAATCCGCAGAACATGAAAGCCAATGGCGACGGGCTCTATTCGACCACTGAAGCCGAGATCCCCGTCACCAATCCGCACTTCGTGCAGGGCTCAATTGAAGGCTCCAACGTCAATTCCATCGTCGAAATGACCAACATGATCGATGTGCAGCGCTCCTACATCAGCGCCGCCAAGCTCGTGCAAACCGCCGACGAAATGCGCCGACAGGCCATTTCACAGATTGCCGCGCCGGTCTAAGCCGTCCGAAACCAAATTCTTATCAACGTTTACCTAGAGACACAGGCCAAGGAACAGATCAATGCAGTCGCTCAGCATCGCCGCCACAGGGATGATGGCCCAACAGCTCAATGTCGAGGTGATCTCCAACAACATCGCCAACATGAGCACGTCGGGCTTCAAGCGCCAGCGCGCCGAATTTCAGGACCTGCTCTACCAGAACCTGCGCCGCGTCGGCACCAACTCATCAGACAGCGGCACCATCGTGCCATCAGGCGTTCAGGTCGGCCTCGGCGTCAAGACCGGTTCGGTCTATCGCGTGATGACACAAGGCGACATGAACAATACAGGCAACAAGCTCGACCTCGCCATTCAGGGTCGCGGCTATTTCCGCGTCGAAATGCCGAGCGGCACAGACGCTTATACGCGCGCCGGCAACTTCCAGCTGAGCCCGGACGGCCAGATCGTAACTTCGGATGGCTACGCTGTGGCCCCCGGCATCACCATTCCGTCGGAAGCCATCGACATCACGATCAGCAAAGACGGTCAAGTACAGGCAACCATCCCCGGCCAGACCGCACCGCAGATTGTCGGCCAGCTCGAACTGTCGAACTTCCAGAACGAAGCCGGTCTCGACCCGCAGGGCGACAACCTCTTCATCGAAACCGCCGCGAGCGGTGCCGCCACCACCGGCGCACCTTCCGCCGCAGGTTTCGGCAGCCTGCAGCAGGGCTTCCTCGAAACCTCGAACGTCAACGCCGTCACAGAAATTTCCGACCTCATCACCGCCCAGCGCGCCTACGAGATGAACGCGAAAATCATCACCGCGTCCGACGAAATGATGTCCGTCACATCGAACCTGAAGTAACGCGTCCCCTGAAGGATATCTAAATGCGCTTCCGTCTCAACATCTCCGCCCTTCTCGTCGCACCGGTCCTCGCCAGCTCCGTTATGCTTGCCGGAATGCAGACGGCCGAAGCCGCAGAACTGCGCACCTCCGTCATCGTTACGAAGGATGTCGTCACATTGGGCGATCTGTTCGACGACGCGGGCAGCGCTGCTGATGTTGTTGTCGCCGACGCCCCCACCCCCGGCGGCGCATCCGACATTTCGATCTCACGCATTTCGCTCGCCGCGCGCCGCAATGGTCTTGCTTGGCGCAACACAACTGGCCTCAGCCACATTTCCGTGAACCGCACAGGTGTCTCCGTGCCAAACGCAGATGTGTCCGCCGCCATTGTCGAAGCCATCATTACCAAAAATCCGTCCATCCTGCCGACCGCGAACATGCAGGTCGATTTCACAGGCGGCAACGCTGGTGTACAGGTCAGCGACAGCGACAACCTAGATCTGCGCGTTGAAAATATCTCGTTCAATGTCCGCAACGGCAATTTCGAAGCCATCGTTCGCGCGCCTGCCAACAACCCCACAGCGCCGCTCCGCCGCGTTTACGGTCGCGCCTATCCTGTCACGGATGTGCCGGTCCTCGTCCGCGACGTTGCCCCCGGCGACACGGTGGCCGCCACTGACATCCAGTGGGTCAAGATGCCTTCAAGCCGCGTCAGCGCCAACATTGTCACCACACAGTCTGGCCTCGTCGGCATGTCACCGCGCTTCCCTGTGCGCTCGGGTGAGCCGCTGCGTCTCAGCGATCTGCAGCCGCCTGTCGTCATCGCCAAAGGTGCGGTCGTCGACATGAACTATGCCTCCGGCGCACTCGTCCTGCTCGCACGCGGCCGTGCGCTCGAAAACGGTGCCATCGGCGATACGATCGACATCATCAATCCACGATCCAACCGCACAGTGCAGGGCGTCGTTATCGGCCCGAACGTCGTGCGGATCGACAATCTGACTATGCCCCGCGCTCAGGCTTCCACGGCACCTCATTCCGGTGACGTGAAGTCCTGATCCCGCAACGACCCGAATTTTACGCCGTCATGATCAAAGAAAAGCAAGAGGCTGTTATGTTTCTCCGTCGCGTTACCGGATTTGCCGCCGTCGCCACACTCGCCGCATCGCTCGGCGCCTGCAGCGCCCTTGACCGCATCGAGAATGTTGGCAATGCACCCGCCCTTGCACCGATCAGCAACCCGACATCAAACCCTGGCTACCGTCCGGTGAGCATGCCTATGCCTGCGCCCGAGCAAATCGTCTACGAACCCAATTCGCTATGGCGTTCCGGCTCGCGCGCCTTCTTCCGCGATCAGCGCGCCGCACGCATCGGCGACATCATGACAGTCGTCATCAACATCTCCGACAGCGCCAAAGTCAACAACGCGACAAAGCGTTCGCGCGCAAATTCGGAAAGTGCCGGACTGCCGAATTTACTCGGCCTTGAATCGCAATTGAGCAAGGTGCTGCCTGAAGCTGTGGACCCTGCCGCACTCGTCAACGCGACGAGCGATGGCTCCAGCGCAGGCACAGGTTCGGTGGACCGTAAGGAAACCGTCGAACTGACGGTCGCCGCCGTTGTCACGCAGGTTCTGCCCAACGGTAACCTCGTCATCGAAGGCCGTCAGGAAGTCCGCGTCAATTTCGAAGTCCGCGAGCTTCTCGTCGCCGGCATCGTGCGGCCTGAAGATATTTCGAGCACCAACACGATCCAGCACACGCAGATCGCCGAAGCACGCATCTCATACGGCGGACGCGGTCAGATCACCGACGTGCAGCAGGCGCGCTATGGCCAGCAGCTCTTCGATGTCATCATGCCATTCTAATCCAAGCACAAGTTCCGGACGCCCGGATGTACGGCTCCGGTAAAGCAAAACGCGGCCCTCGCAAGAGAGCCGCGTTTTCGCATTTCAAATATCCATAAGAACACGCGACCCGCGCGCTCCGTGTCGTTCAATCGTCGCGATAGACTTTTTCACGACGCTCATGACGTTCCTGCGCTTCGATCGACAAGGTCGCAATCGGACGCGCGTCCAGCCGTTTCAGGCTGATCGGCTCGCCGGTCTCTTCGCAATACCCGTACGTGCCCTCTTCGACACGCCGCAAAGCGGAGTCGATCTTGGACACCAGCTTGCGCTGGCGGTCGCGGGTACGAAGCTCAAGCGAGCGTTCCGTTTCTGTCGAGGCACGATCGGCAAGGTCAGGATGGTGTGCGGTCTCTTCCTGAAGGTGCTGAAGTGTCTCGCGGTTTTCCAGAAGGATGTCTTCCTTCCACTTCTCGAGCTTGCGCCGAAAATATTCCTTCTGCCGTTTATTCATAAACGGCTCGTCATCGGAGGGCATATAGCCCTTAGGCAACCGTACAACCATGCGCCTTCATCTCTCCTGAGACGTCCCCGCTACGCAGGGTCCTTATAGAAAACGCGGCGGAGTATAAGGAGAGGGACCACGATTCTCAACCGCTCACCGCGTTTGCCCAAATTTCAACGTAAGAGATTGAAAACAAAGACTATTTCACCCAATCGGAAGTCAGCTCCGAATGGCTCGAATAGATCGAAAGGTTAATTGAAGAGAGTTGTCGCCGGACTCAGAACGTCCCGAATTTCGCCAATTCAACTCTGGCACGCAGTTCGATGTGGTCCAGAATATAGGCGAGCGCGGGATCACGAACTTGGGCCTGCTGACCTTCGACCACACGCAGCAAGCGGGTGAGCTTGGCTTCAGGCACCTGCCCGCTCAGGATCGACAACTTAATGTCGTCGAGGATATCGAGCATCTGTTCACCGCGGGCCATCGCACGACGCGGCGAAGACGTGGAGTCTTCAAGCCCGCCTGTTTCCTGCAAAGCCAGAAGACCATCAACAGCAGCAAGCGACGAGGCAGCACTGAGGCCTGCAAGGCCGCGACCGCCCTCGGTGGCACCGACAGCAAAGCCCGACCCGGCAGCACGTGCGGAAGATGCACGTTTGCCCGTCGTCTGACCGATCTGGCGTCCAGCGCCAATCTTCATTGCTTTGCCCCTAAGCCCGGACTGCCGGATACATGACAGCCACCCAAGTCAGCACATTGGATCAGAACCATTAAGGTGGCGTTAAGCCTAAAAACCGGTGCGGTAGATTCTGCCGGGTGGGCGGAAAGACCTACCCTGCCCAGCCCAAAAACTCGTAAAGCCAAACTGCGCCTCAAAATTAAAATAAGCAAAATCAATGGCTTAGATATCCTCCTCCACCTCTGTCCGGGTGGCACGGGTTTCGCTTACTAGGGTTAGTGTCTTTCCGCGATCAGACGGTTTTTGAATGTTCAGGCTATTTGCCAATTTTCTCCGGGCCCTCTCGAAACTCACCGCCATTGCTTTGGCGGCGTCTTTTGTTGTGGTCCAACCTGCGTCCTCCGCGTCCCGTATCAAGGATATCGTTGATGTCGAAGGCATCCGCGACAACTTGCTGGTGGGGTACGGCCTTGTTGTTGGCCTCAACGGCACGGGCGACACGCTGCGCAACGCACCGTTCACCCAGCAGAGCCTGACGGCAATGCTCGAACGTCTCGGCGTCAACACGCGAGGCAGCCAGTTGAAAACCGCCAACGTCGCCGCCGTCATGGTCACCGCCAATCTTCCCGCTTTCGCGGCTCAAGGCACACATATCGACGTCACAGTCAGCGCGCTCGGCGATGCCACCAACCTTCAGGGCGGCGTCCTGCTCGTCACACCGCTGATGGGTGCCGACGGACAGGTTTACGCTGTGTCGCAGGGCTCCGTTGCCACCGGCGGCTTTGCCGCTCAGGGCGAAGGCGCTTCAGTCGTGCGCGGTGTGCCCACCAATGGTCGTATCGCCAATGGTGCCATCGTCGAGCGTGAAATCGAATTCAAGCTTGCCGACCTGAAGTCCCTGCGCCTATCGCTGCGCAACCCGGACCTTACAACCGCCGTTCGCGTCGCCGATGCCGTCAATTCATTCCTCGGCATTCAGACAGCAACAGCCGATAACCCGACGACCGTCAATCTGATCGTGCCGCAGTCCTACAACGGCAATGTCGTGAATCTGCTGACAGACATCGAACAACTGCGCGTTGAGCCGGATCTGCCTGCCCGCGTGGTGATTGACGAAGGCTCGGGCATCATCGTCATGGGTCAGGATGTACGCGTCAGCAAAGTGGCCATCGCACAGGGCAATCTCACCATCAGCGTCAATGAAGCGCCGCAGGTGAGCCAGCCCGCTCCCTTCTCCGATCAGGGCCAAACCGTCGTTGTGCCCCGTACCGCCATTGACGTGGACGAGGAAAAAGGGCGGCAACTGGCCCTTGTTGACGGCAGCATCAGCCTTAAGGAACTTGTCGACGGGCTCAATGCCCTGGGGGTCAATCCGCGCGACATGATCAGCATCCTGCAGGCGATCAAAGCTGCCGGTGCCCTGCAAGCCGAAATCGAGGTGATGTAATGACCATCGCCCCCGCCACGCTTGCCCAGACCTATACGCAGTCCATGCTGCCGACCGCCAAAACGCACAGCAATACGCGCGCTTGGGAGACAGCTCAGGACTTCGAAGCCCAGTTCATGTCGTCCATGGCCCAGACCATGTTTGAGGGCATCAAGACCGACGACACCTTTGGCGGCGGTCCCGGTGAAGACACATTCCGCTCCATGCTCGTTTCTCAATACGGTCAGGAAATGAGCAAGGCCGGCGGCTTCGGCATTGCCGATCAAATTTACGGCGAAATCCTCAAAATGCAGGAGCAAAGCCAATGAGCGCGCCCTCCCGTCTTTCAGCTGCCCAGTTGAGCCCAAGCGATCTCGTCGAACGTGTGTTGCTGGTCAGCACCCAGCTGCTGGATGTCATCTCCCGCGAAACAGAGCTGCTTGAAACACAGCAGCCGCTGAAAATCGGTGAATTGCAGGCCGAAAAAATCCGCCTCGCCAATGAATATGCGATGGATATTCAAGCCATCAGCATGCGTAAGGAATTGCTCGACCGCGCACCCGCCGAGAAGATCGCCCGACTGAAGGTTGCCATGACGAAGCTCGACGTAGGCCTCGCCCGCAATCGCAATGTCCTCGGCGCCGCCAAATCTGTGTCCGAGCGCATCCTCAAATCGGTGGCAGACAGCGTGAACGAGCAAAAAACGCCGTCCCTCGGCTATGGCCGCAATGCCGCCATGACCAATCGCCCCGGCAATCGCTCAGCCGCCATTTCGCTCGACAGCCGGGTCTGAACAATTCGTAAAAATTAACCGAATACTAACCCTGTTTGAGCATGGTCAGTATGATGGACATATTGAAGGGCAAATCCATGGCGAGCTCCGCGATGAACCGCAAAGACAAGACCTCTGAGGGGATTGACAGAATTCTTCAGGGAGCCATGACCCTTCAAACACAGGGCATGATGACAGAGGCCGAAAACCTTTATCGCAAAGTGCTCAAGAAATTTCCGGGCCACCCCGGCACGTTGCGCCTGATGGGCATTCTCTCGCATCAGGTCGGTCGCAGCACAGAAGAATCCATCGCGTATTTGCGCGATGCTCTCGCCGCGGACCCAAGTTTTGCCCTCGCGCACAAGAATATCGGCTTCCTTCTCGCCAAGGAAAAGCATGTCGACGAAGCGATCTTTCATTTCGGCGAAGCCGCGCGCCTCCTTCCGGACGACATTGAATGCCGCATGGAGGCCGCCCGTCTGCTCGATGAGGAAGGCGAACAAGACGAAGCCCTCTCGATCTATCGTGAAATCGTCACCATCGACGAGAATGATCCGCGCGCCTATCGCGGAATAGGTAAAATTCTTTCAGCGTCAGACATTGAAACCGACAAGATTGAAGCCGTGGAAGCCCTGAAAAAGGCAACAGAACACGGTTTCGACGATCACATCACCATGCTCCATGCCGCCACGCTTTATGCCGACATGAAATATGTCGATCTGGCAGCGGCAGCCTTTGAACGGGCCATCGAACTCAATCCCAATTCGCATGAATCCCTGTTCTCTTTCGCCAATCTGGTCCGCGACAGAGGCGAAACGCAACGCGCTGTCGATCTTTTTTCCCGCGCCATCGAAGTCAATCCGGAATATGCGGCTGCCTACAGCAACCTCGGCAATATGCTTGCCGACAATGCGATGCTCGAAGACGGCATCGCCTGCGCACGTCAGGCCATCGCTCTGCGACCCGATCTGGTTGAAGCTTACAACAACCTCGGCTCAGCACTGCAAAATGCCTGTCGTCCGGTCGAAGCGCTCGAGGCCTATGCCAAGGCGCTTACGCTGCGTCCCGAAGACGACGCCATGCTCTGGAATTTTGCGCTCTGCCTGCTTGCCACCGGTCAGATTGAAAACGGCTGGGATCTCTATGGCTATGGCTTTGCCAGCGGCCAGCGCAAACCTTTGCGTCCCTTCCCCGGCCTGATCTGGCAGGGCGAAGACCTGACGGACAAAACCATCATGATCACGCGCGAACAGGGCCTTGGCGACGATCTCCGCTTCTCGACCTGTTTCCATGACATTGTTGCGCAGGCGGGACACGTCATTATCGAGACCGATGCCCGTTTCGTAGATCTCTATCAGCGGACCTGGCCAACAGCGACCGTCCGCGCCGAGACCGGCCGGTCAACCGGATTACTCAATTACGGTGAAGACGAGGTCGACTTCGACTTTACAGCGCCTGCCGGCATGGTGGCCGCCCGCCTTCGCCGCTCGCTGACCGCTTTTCCCCGCGAGTGCCGCCCGCTTGTCGCCGATCCGGCCAAGCGTGAGGCCGCGCGTGCGTGGCTCGATAGCCTCGGTGCCGGGCCCAAGATCGGCCTGACATGGCGTTCAGGCCTGCGCACGCCCCTGCGCGACATGGTCGGCACAGATCCGATCGACTGGGCTCCTATTCAGGACATCGACGGTGCCAAGCTTATCAATCTGCAATTTGGCTTCCCGGCCGATGAAATTGCAGAAGCCGCAGACAAGCATGACCTCATCATCCATCAGATGCCGGACCTCGACACACATAAAGACCTCGCCGGCACCGCCGCTCTGACCGCAGAACTCGATTTCGTTGTCGGACTCTGGAACGCAGCAACAGAAATGGCGGGCTCGCTGGGCATCCCGGGCGTCATATATATGCCTGCTCATCACCCCATGCAGCTGGGCACCGGCATCCTGCCCTGGCATCCGAGCCTGCGCACTTATTCAGTGTTGCCGGAATTCGACCGCAAGGGACTGGTCAGCCACATTGCCGAAGACGTGCGCAACCTGATGCCGCGCAAGAGCTGAAATGTACAACACGGACCGCAAACTGGTTCGTGGACGCATAAAAACGCCCTAATCGGGCACCCGTTTAGAAAAAAATTTCATACCGGAGCGGTTCCACCGTCTCCGGTATTTTTCTGCGCAAAATGCCGGACTGGGAAACTTGTCCCCCGGCAAAATTTTCCCGTTAAGGCATTGTTTGCCTTAAGGAACCCTCTCACTTTTATGCTAAGTCATTGAAATATATAGATTCGCGGTCTGGCACGCCGCTTGCGATCTATTTGGCAGACAAGTGAGACCCAAGGAGAACGGCAAATGTTCCGTAGATGTAGTTCAACACCATGGTGTGATTTCGGCCCTGCCGCCGATACGGCTTTGGATATAAACATCCGGGGCGTTTACGCGGAATTAAGCATTAATTTTCAGTATGTCGATGTAGCCGGGCTGAAACTCACCGGCATGACCCTGGAGGGTTACTAATATGGCTGATGTGGTTCTTTCTGGCGCAATGCGCTCTAACCTGCTGAGCATGCAGAACACGGCGCGCTTGCTTGACCAAACCCAGCAACGCGTCGCAACTGGCCTCAAGGTCAGTACCGCGATCGACAATCCGCAATCCTATTTCACAGCGCAAGGTCTCAACAACCGCGCTTCTGATTTGAGCCAGCTGCTCGATAGCATGGGCCTCGCGGTCCAGACGTTGAACGCAGCGAGCCAGGGCATTGATGCCATTCAGAAGCTGGTGCAGCAGGCGAAAGCCTCCGCTAACCAGGCGCTTCAGACAACGGTCGTGGCGGCCTCAGCCACATCGGTTGTGGTCCCCACGGACTACAGCACCGCAGCCAACAGCGGCCTGACCCTGAGCTTCAAGATTGGCAACAACGCTTCGACGTCGATCACGCTGACAACCAATATTGCCAGCGCCGGTGACCTCAAGGCAGCCCTCTCCGGTAAAGTCTCCGGGCTCACGATCTCGGTTTCGGCCGGTGTCATCAAATACTCGGTCGCCACAGGTGACAACTTTTCGATCTCCGGCACTGCGGTTGGCACAGCCATCGCCGCCGCCACGGAAACAACCAACGGCGTCAACCGCAACAAGCAGGTCGACAACTACAATGCCCTTCTGGTTCAGATCGATCAGCTGGCACAGGACTCCGGCTTCAACGGCATCAACCTGCTGGAATCCGGTAGCAACCTGCTGGTGAACTTCAACGAAAACCAGTCATCGCAACTCTCGATCGACGGTCAGTCCACTTCGGCCAAAGGTATCGGGCTCACCAAACTGACCTACGCGGACTTCGCTACCAACTCGGCACTCAAGCTGGTTCAGGAAGCCGACGACCGCAGCCTTCAGACCCTGCGCGTGAAATCGACAGCCTTTGCGTCAAGCCTGTCCATCGTGCAATCCCGTCAGGATTTCACAAAGAACATGATCAACACGCTCCAGACAGGCGCCTCAGGCCTCACACTGGCTGATACAAACGAAGAAGGCGCCAACCTGCTCGCTCTTCAGACACGCCAGCAGCTCGGCACCTCGGCGCTCTCCATCGCCAACCAGTCGCAGCAGAGCATTCTCAAGCTCTTCTAAGCGACCTTCGACAAGAAAAAGAATTGCAGCGGGGCCATTTTCTGGCCCCGTTTTGCATTTTATTTTTTGACGTCGAATTTTTTCTCCCCTCCCTCCGACATAAATTTCTCAAAAAGTCGCAGTTTTCCGCGTGCCAGATACGGCATGGTTACTATCGCCTGAACGAAAATCGGCGATGGAGATTCACCACGCATTAAGAGTTGGACGTCATAGTCACATCATGGCTCAGGAAGAGCTTTTCTATTGTTCCTAGGAAGGGAATTCTAAAATGACGGGCATCACACTTTCATCCGCCGTTCGCTCTAACTTGCTCTCGCTGCAGAGCACCGCGAAAATGATGGCCGAGACGCAGAGCCGTCTTGCCACCGGCAACAAAGTCAACTCCGCCGTTGACAACGCCAACTCGTTCTTCACTGCCGCCGGCTTGAACAACCGCGCCTCTGATCTCGCGACCCTTCAGGACGACATGGGTCTGTCCGTGAAGACCGTCAATGCCGCCAGCTCGGGCATCGACGCGATCCAGAAGCTCGTCACGCAGGCGAAATCTGTTGCCAACCAGGCTCTCCAGGTTACCCCGGCGAGCGCGACTGCTTCGGTTGATGTTGCAGCCGTTAACTACGCCACATCGACCACGACCAACAAGATTCTTACGTTCAAGATTGGTGACAATGCAGCGACGTCTGTCACGCTTTCGACAAACGTTGCCAGCGCCGGCGACCTCAAAGCAGCCCTGTCGGGCAAAGTGTCCGGCCTGACTGTTTCAGTCACAGGCGGCAAACTCGAATTCGCCGTTGCTTCTGGCGAAAACTTCTCTGTCTCCGGCGTAGCGGCTTCCGCGGGCATCGGCGGCAACGTTTCGACAACGACGAACGGTAAGAACCGCGACAGCTACGTCACGCAGTACAACGACCTGCTCACGCAGATCGATCAGCTGGCCGATGACGCGGGCTTCAACGGTATCAACCTGCTCAAAGCGAGCGGCACGCTGACTGTGAACTTCAATGAATCACAGACATCTTCGCTCACACTTACGGGCGCGGACATGAGCTCAGCCGGTCTCGGCCTCTCGGCCGCTACCGATTGGTCGACGAAATCCGGCGTGGACGCATCCACATCGGCCCTCGACGGCGCCAAGTCAGCACTGCGCACGCAGGCTTCGACCTTCGGTTCGAACCTTGCCGTGATCCAGAACCGTCAGGACTTCACGCAGTCCACAATCGACACGCTGCAGTCCGGCGCCGCTGGCCTCACGCTTGCCGACACCAACCAGGAAGGCGCGAACCTCCTCGCCCTCCAGACACGTCAGTCCCTGGCGACAACGGCTCTGTCGCTGTCCAACCAGGCTCAGTCGAGCATCCTGTCGATCCTGCGTTAATCGCAAGGTCACAGACCGGACAGAACGGCGGGAACGTAAGTTCCCGCCGTTTTCGTTTTGGCATTGGGCCAAATCGCCCGAATTGAGGTAACCTGAATCTATTCCCCTCTGTGGGAATCACTATGGCCCTCTGCGGGCATCAATCTGATCGGGACAATATCTCATGGCGCTCAAGGTCGAACTCAAGCCCGGCGAACGTTTTATCCTCGGCGACAGTGTCATCACCAATGACGATCAGCGCACCCGCCTCTTCATCGAGGGCGACGCCCCCATCCTACGCGAAAAAGATATTTTGCGGCTCGACGATGCCGACACACCTTGCAAGAAAATCTACCTGATGCTCCAGATGATGTATCTCGCATCGGATCCGACGCAGCATCACGATCTTTATTTCTCGCTCGTGCGCGATGTACTCGAAGCTGCCCCCAGCACATCTGCGCATGTCGACAGCATTAACAATAAAATCTTAACCGGGGAAATGTATAAAGCTCTTAAGGAAGCTCGAAAGTTGATCGAGTACGAACGGGAGCTATTAGGGCATGTCAAGACCACATGAGGCTTACGCGAAAGCAGCTAAGCATGGTAGCGACCCGCGTGAGATCGAAGCCTCAGTATTGATGAAGGCAGCAGCCCGTTTCAATCAGATCAAGACAGCCTGGACCGACAGCGCGCCTGCCGACCTTGATCCCGCCCTCCTCTACAACCGTACTATCTGGACCGTGTTCGCCACATCGGTCACCGAAACGGAAAGCCAGCTGCCTAAAGAAATCCGTCAGAATATCGCCAACCTCGCGGTATTCGTGTTCAAGCGCACGCTGGAAATCCAGATCGCACCCACGCCGGAAATGCTTGATGTACTGATCAATATCAACCGCCAGATTGCTGCAGGCCTCATCCAGCGCCCCGCGTGAGTTCACCAACATCGACGCAGCATAAGAGACAGAAAAGGGACCAATCACTTGGTCCCTTTTCTCTTGTCTGAGTCACAGCGGTTTAGATGAATTTCACCAGCGACAATTGCGATAGGCTGGACGTCACCTGATAGCTCGCCTGCAGCTGTGTCATCAACGTGTTGAGCTTGGTCGCCACATCGTAAGGATCGGCGTTCTGCGTGTCCGCCAGTACCGTCTTGCTTGTCGATATCTGCGCGTTGAGCTTGTTCTGCGCTGTATCGAGCGTCGAAGACTTGAGCCCGAGATCGGTCATTACGCTCTGCAACGACTGCGAGCCGTCATTGTAGTTGAGCGCCGACGCGGTGCGCTTCGTCAACTCGGCATAGGCTTTGGTTTCGTTGACGTCGTTGCCCGTATAAGAGACCGCGGCCAGCAGCGCTGCGCTCTTGATGACCGTGCTGATCGCGCTTTGGTCCGCGCGGGCGCCATAAGCGACCTGCGAGCCCTGACCCACCGTCGCAATAAAATTATTACCCGGCGTACCGCTTGTGTCGCCCTGATACCAGATCACTGTGTTGTCCGGTGTACCGGCAATCAAAGCCGTCGCCGTGTCATAGGGCGGTCCGTCAACGCGCATCGGCGGATTGTCGAAGAAATTATCTGTAGCTTCGACAGCCGAGGCCGATACCAGCGTCTGCTTAGCTTCTGTTTTCAGCGTGGCATCAAGCGCCGCCTGGAAATTTGTCGCTGTCGTCGCAGCGTCGGCGCCGATGGTGAATTCACCCGCCCCCGCCGGCGTCGCATTGGTCGCTGTCAGCGTCACCGTGGTCTTCGTGCCGTCAGGCAGGTTCAGTTCGAACGACACCTTCTGACCGGCGCTCGGCAATGTCGCGCTGAAGTCAACGTCAACGGAAGGCGGCGTACCAACGGGACCGGTGACAGTTGTCCCCGACAAGGTCGAACTGACGTTAGCGAGTTTGAAACCAAAGGGGCTGCCGTCAACATCTTCCGCGATGGAAACGCTGCCCGGCACCGCCGAAGTCAGCGCGAGGCGGCCAAGGCCGTCGCCCAGGTCCGCGGCGCTGCGCTGTGCGATGACAGTCTTGAGACCCGCATGGATCGTGTCGCCGTTGAGCATCAGATTGGAGGTCACAACCGGCTGCGTCTGTGTCGCCTTACCGCCGAACAGCTGTCGGTCGCCGACACTCAGGTTCATCAGATCGACAAGTTCACTAAGGCGCATGCCCGAGGTGATCTGCAGATTGGTCTGACCACCAGCCGTCAGTTCGAAAGAGCTGGAGAGACTGCCGGTTTTCATTTCCGAAGCAATCTTATGCATGCTTTCAAGCGCATTCATGCTCGACTTCACGCGAAGTTGCGTCAGTTGGATCGTGTCGAGATAGGAATTGGACTGCGACACTTGATTGGTCAGCGCCAGCACGAGCGAGCGTGCGTCGCCGAGACCGGCATAGCTGTCTGTCTTCAAACCCGACGTGAGCTGGCGCTGTAAATCCGCCAGTTGCGTCTGGATCTGGTTGATGCTGCTACGCATCGTCACCGACTGAGCATAAGAAGAAATCTGCATGGCTTACCTTCCGATGCTCAGAAGAACATCAAAGAGTTCCTTGACCGTCGAAATGACACGCGCATTCGCGGCATAGGCATTCTGAAAAATGATCAGGTTCGACATTTCATTGTCAATATTGACGCCGGTTTCGCTGTCGAACTTTTCCTGCAAAGCATGCGACACCATTGCCTGTGCGGTCGCATTGTCGCTTGCGTTCTGAGCCTGAGCGGCCTGCACCGACACAATCCGGCGGGCAAAGCTGTCAATCGAACCATTGAACGGCGTGGTAGAGCTGCCGATACCGGTCGAGGCCGAATAAGACCGGCTGCTGTCGGACAGGCGGGCGAGCATATCCAGCGGACGCGTATCGTCACCGATCAGCACGCCCGCGCCATAGATAACAAGCTTTGTGTCGTCAGCAATGATCGCAGCATTGACCATGATCCGACCCGCAAAACCCACCACCTGCGGCGGATTATCGAGACTGCCCGAATAGACACCCTGGCCATTGCCGTCAACGAAGAGCGGCAGACCTGTGCCCGTGCCGGCAAGACCGGTTGAGGTCACCGAAGCGCTGACCGAATTTACATCCGACGCGCCCGCCGCACCGTCATCAACAAAGCTGATGAGATTGCCGCTGGGGTTATCCACCACGACTGAGGCAGGAAGAGCTGCCTGAATGTCGGCGATGATACCGGCCATCGGCTGATTGAAATTGATGCCAATCACCGTGTCGTTCGGATTGGCGGTCGCGGTATTGCTCAAAGGCAGAACCGTCGGGTCCATCACTTTGACAATGGTGATCTTGTGCTGTGTGCCAGCAGGCGTATCCGTATAGGCCAGATTGATCGTGTTGCCCGAGAGCAGTGACGTTGCATCAATCGAAAAACCCGTCGCCGCACCAGATGTTACGGCCGCACCTGCCACCGTTTCTGTGGACAAGGCCAGAGCCATCTGGCTCGCCATTTCATCGAGCTGCGCCTGCGCTTGCGGCAGCACACGGTCGCGCATATCGAGATAACCCGAAATCGAACCCGTGCGGAACGCGCCAGAAGCAATCAGATCGACCGATGTCGTACCGTTGCGCAACGTAATCGTACCGACCGTGCGCTTGGCGGGATCAATATTATAGCTCGACGTGGCATCAAGGCTTGTGTGTTCGTCGAATGTCAGATTGACCGGCTGCTTATCCAGCAGAAGCTGACCGCCGCCTGTGAAGATGGCCACAGTTCCGTCGTCGCGCTGCACCGCTTTGATGTCCATAAGCGTGGACAACTTGTCGATAGCGATGTCGCGCTGGTCCTGCAGATCAGCCACCGAGACATTGGTGGCGCGACGCTGAGCGATCTGGTTGTTGAGATCAGCAATGGCTTTAAGCTGCGTATTTGCCGTATCAACCGCGGTTGAAATATTCCGCTCGGCTTCAAGGCGCATGCCCTGAAGCTGCTGGCTCATGGAATTGAGTTGCGAGGCAAGGTTCGAAGCTGAATTGAGGAACGTCTGGCGGGCCGCCGGATCATCCGGCGACGTCGCTACGGCCTGCAATTTGGCAATCATGGCCGAAACGGTTGAGGCAACCGAAGACTCGCTGTCCGGTGCGCCGAACATGGCGTTCACGCGCGAAAGATACGAGTCATAGATGCCAAGCTTCGACGACTTGCCGGTTTCTGTGCGGATCTGCGCCTGTAGAAAGCTATCCACATTGCGCGTCGCGGCGAGCACCTGAACACCGATGCCCTCGCCGCCCGCGATATTGTTGGAAACCACCGAGGTTTTGCGCGTATAGCCCGCCGTGCCCGCATTCGAGATATTCCTCGAAACGAGATCAAGTCCTGCCTGGCTCGCATTGAGCCCGCTGATGGCACTACCGATGGCGGAATAAAGGCTCATTCTAATTCAAACCTGAGTGACTGCTACTGGCCTTAACGCTTCATATTCAGCGTTTCCTGGATCAGCGTGTCCGAGGTGGTGATAATGCGGGTGCCGGCCGTATAAGCCTGCTGCGCGATGATGAGTTTGGAGAACTCGTCAGCGAGATCGACGTTCGAGGCTTCGTTGGCTGAAGCAATGATGTCGCCTGTGCCACCCATGATCGCCGCGCCCGATTCCTGCGTTTCCGCAAAGGCCGTGCCGTTCATTTTCTGCAAGCCGTTCGGATTGTTGAACTTGGCGAGCGTCACCTGAAAAATATCGATGGTCTTGCCGTTCGTGTACGTACCGGTCACACGACCATTGGCACCCACGGCAACATTCACAAGTTCGCCGGAAGCATAGCCGTCCTGATCGATCTTGTTGACCGACACGGTGCCGTTGTTATCGGCAAACTGCGTCATGTTGCCGGGACCATGTGTCAACGTCACGTTGCCAAGGTTATTCCCGTTGACGGTCAGATTGGTGATCGTCGTGCTGTCGACAGACGGGCTCAACTGGCCGGTGGCTGTGAAGCTATAGGCCTGACCGATATTGGTCCATTTGGCACTTGTGCCGGTGGCGCTGTCATCGGATTTATAAAAAGCCATCCATGTGTCGCCGCCGCCAGTACCAGCATCGTCGGCAGCATTGTTGGTTTTAACCCAACGAATCTGCACGTTGATCGGATTGCCCTGACCGTCATAGGTCGTGATGGCACCGCCGGAGACTGAACGGTCGAGGAAATTCTGCTCGTCGGCAGCGTGGATATATCCATCACCCGCGCCCGCACCTGTCGGATCATTGGCGAAGGTTGTACCGCCGGCAATTTCAGCCGCTGTCATCAGCAATTCGCTGCCCGCCGCATAGGAAAGCGCCGTCGCATGGGCTGTCTGCGGCATGTTGGGCAGGTTCGCTGTATAACTGATGTTAGTCGTTCGGTTCGCCGTGAGGAAACTATTGTTGACCTTGATCGGGGACGGCGTGTCGCCGACCGGATTGTTGGTCGCCGGATCAATCGCCGTGCCCTGAAGGTAATAGCCGCCGCCATTAACGAGATAGCCGTTCTTATCCATCGAGAAATCGCCGCGACGCGTGTAATAATTCACGTTCTGGAAGACGGGGTTGTTATCAACCGTTGCCACCCGCTGCGAAACGATGAAAAAGCCTTCGCCGTTGATCGCCATATTGGTGGCGACCTGCGATGCGTCAACCGAACCCTGCACCGTATTGGTGTAGCCGGGACGCGCCACAACGGCGCCGGGCTGGTGGAAATTGGAGTTCGACGCAGTCACGATGTCATAGAAGCTCGCGTCGGTCCGCTTGAAGCCGGTTGTCTGGCTGTTCGCAATATTGTCCGAGATGTAGCCGAGCGCGCTCGACTGTGCGCGGATGCCGGTGATCGCGGTGGTCATTGACCCAAAGAAACTCATGGCTTGTCTCCATGCCGTAGTGCAGGTGCACGAATGCTTGGTCTCATGAGAGCAAGGAGCAGGCCAGACAAAAAACTCATATAAATCAATGGGTTATATTTAGATAAACGAAGATTTAAGGGTATTTTTCGCCGCTCCGGGCAGAATTTGCCGGGTCGTTGCACGCAAACGTTCAAGGCAGCGGCAGATGTGGCGCGGCGTTTGGCTTGAACGGTTAGGGCCCAAGCCCTAGTTTCGTGCGTCATGACATTGCCAAAGGGGAGGCGGTTGCGCACGCGACCGGCCCGGTAGAGAAAGCCAACTAAAATGAAGTTCGAAGGTACCAAGAATTACGTCGCCACCGATGACCTGCGCGTTGCCGTTAACGCTTCGATAACGCTTCAGCGTCCGCTGCTCATCAAAGGCGAACCGGGCACAGGCAAGACCGTGCTCGCCGAAGAAGTGGCGAAAGCCCTCAACGTCGAACTCATCACATGGAACATCAAGTCCACGACCAAAGCCCAGCAGGGCCTTTATGAGTATGACGCCATCACGCGCCTGCGCGACAGCCAGCTCGGCGACGCCCGCGTCAAGGACATCAGCAACTACATTGCCAAAGGCAAACTCTGGGAAGCCTTCGAGCGCCCCAACCGCCCGATCCTGCTGATCGACGAAATCGACAAGGCCGACATCGAATTCCCGAACGATCTGCTTCAGGAACTCGATCGCATGGAATTTTACGTGTACGAGACCGATCAGGTGATCAAGGCCGAACAGCGCCCCATCGTCATCATCACGTCGAACAACGAAAAAGAACTTCCCGACGCCTTCCTGCGTCGCTGCTTCTTCCACTACATCAAATTTCCCGAAGAAGAGACGATGCGCGCCATCATCGAAGTGCATTTCCCCGGCCTCAAGGGCAAGCTGGTGCAGGAAGCATTGAACATTTTCTACGAAATTCGCGAAGTGCCGGGCCTCAAGAAGAAACCGTCAACGTCGGAACTCATCGACTGGCTGAAACTTCTCCTCTCCGAGGATATCTCACCCGAAACACTGCGTGAGAAAGATCCCTCGAAACTCATCCCGCCGCTCCACGGTGCGCTGCTCAAGAACGAGCAAGACGTTCATCTCTTCGAACGCCTCGCCTTCCTCGCACGCCGCGAACGGAACTAAAAAGCCGGAATGGCTCCGGTCGGTCACGATACGACGACGCTGGCTTTCTACGCGAAGGAAGCCACGCAATATGCAGTCGCATCAGAACGACCGGAGCCCTCGGCACCGCTCACCCGCTTTATGCACGATCTCAAAGCAGGTGCACGTGTTCTGGACCTTGGGTGCGGCACCGGCCGTGACACACTCTTCATGCGTGACGCGGGTTTCGTGGTCACGCCTGTGGACGGGTCAGCGGAAATGGTGCGGGAACTTCAAAAGCGCGGCGGACCGGAAGGCCATGTCATGCTTTATGAAAATCTGGATTGGGAGGCGAGTTTCGACGGCGTCTGGGCCAATGCCTCCCTCCTCCACGTCCCGCGCGGTGCCATTGTCGATGTATTGCGCCGCGTTCATCACGCCCTGAAACCAGAGGGTCATTTCTTTGCCAGCTTCAAGGCCGGCACCGAAGACGGAAGAGACAGGTTCAGCCGCTATTTCAACTATCCCGCCCGAACGGAACTGGGCAAGTGGATGACGGAAAGCGCGGATTGGGCCGGATATGAGATCGAGGAAACAAAAGGCGGCGGATATGACGGTGAGCCGACAGATTGGCTTTATCTCCGCGCCCGAAAAGACATAAACGGCTGATTTGGCGCTCCCCGCGCTGTCGGCTAGACTTCAAGAAACGACAATTCAAAGGGTCACTACCCATGTTCGTCCACTTCTTTCACGAGTTGAAGAACGCCAATATTCCCGTGTCATTGCGCGAATATCTGATGCTGCTTGAAGCTCTCGACAAAAACGTGATCGAGAACAAGGTCGAGGATTTCTATTTCCTCTCCCGCGCCTCGCTGGTGAAGGACGAGCGCAATCTCGACAAGTTCGATCAGGTTTTCGGCCATGTCTTCAAAGGGCTCGACCTGACGCTCGAAGATCACGCCCATCAACTGCCCGAAGAATGGCTGAAGGCGCTCACTGAAAAATTCCTGACCGAAGAAGAAAAAGCCGAGATCGAAAAACTCGGCGGCTGGGAAAAGATCATGGAGACGCTGAAGAAGCGCCTCGAAGAGCAGGAAAAGCGCCACGAAGGCGGCAATAAGATGATCGGCACGGCGGGCACCTCGCCTTTCGGTGCCAATGGCTACAATCCCGAAGGCGTGCGCATCGGCCAGAAAGAAGGCCGCCACGGCAAGGCGGTGAAGGTCTGGGACAAGCGCGAATATAAGAACCTCGACGATCAGGTCGAGCTTGGCACCCGCAACATCAAAGTAGCGCTGCGCCGCTTGCGCAAATTCGCCCGCGAAGGCGCACAGACGGAACTCGACCTGCCCGATACGATCAAATCAACGGCCAGCAACGGCTATCTCGACATCAAAATGGTCGCGGAACGCCGCAACAAAGTGAAGCTGCTGGTCCTGTTCGACATCGGCGGCTCGATGGACAGCCACATCAAGCTTTGCGAAGAACTGTTTTCGGCCGCGCGCACCGAATTCAAGAACATGGAATATTTCTATTTCCACAACTGCCTGTACGAAGGCGTGTGGAAAGACAACCGTCGGCGCCACAACGAGAAGATGAACACCTGGGACGTGCTGCATAAGTACCCGGCCGACTACAAGGTCATCTTCGTCGGCGACGCCACCATGTCGCCTTACGAAATCACCTATGCGGGCGGTTCTGTTGAACATTGGAACGAAGAACCCGGTGCCATCTGGCTCGAACGCGTGACGCAGATTTACGAAAGCGCGGTTTGGCTTAACCCCGTGGCCGAACGCCATTGGGAATACACGCCGTCGCTGCAAATCATCAAACAGGTGATGGGCGAACGCATGTTCCCGCTGACGCTCGGCGGCCTCGACCGGGCCATGCGCGAGCTAAGTCGCTGAACCGGCAGAACCTGATACGCGCCGTCGCATGGGTGGACTTCGCCGTCACCCTGCCCTTCGCGCTGCCTGTTATTTCCTATTGGCTGCTCGGCTACATCTATCACCTCGATCAGGTGATGCTGATGGCGAGCCCTATCCCCACCTTCGAGCCAGTGGCGATGCTGTTCGTCAATATCATGGGCGTGCTGGGTGTGGTCTGGGCGCTGGCGCGGATTGCCACGCCCACTGAGGCACTCGCCCGCATGGACGCACTGGCTCGCATTATCGTCGCAGCCCTCATCATCCATGCCATCACATGGGGCGCGACGCCGGTGCTGTGGCTTTTCGTGATGACGGAACTCATGGGCGGCGCCGTACAACTATTCGGCCGTCCCTGCCCGGCTTGATTATCCCCTGCCATTCTTTCGCCCACTTCCGCACCAAAATGGAATAATGCGGAACGCGAGAGGACAACCATGACAACACTCACACGCACCTTGCCGCGCGTCAGCTTTGGCCTTGGCGCATTGATGCTGCTCGCCGCTTGCGCGAGCGACCCCGCCGCCGAACAGGCGCGGCTCGACACGATCGACCATCAGAACTGCACGGACCTCGGCTTCAAAACCGGCACAGAGCCCTATGGCAATTGCCGCCTGAAACTGAAGGAAATCCGCGCCACGCAAGCCGCCGAAAACGAGAAATCCTCGGGCGTGCATTTTGGCTTAGGTCTTGGCGTGTCCAAAGGTTTCTGACGCGCCCTGTGTAAAGGAGGCCCCCATGCGTATATGGATTCCACTGACCGCTCTTGTCCTGCTGGCGGGTTGCGCGAGCAGCGAGCAAATAGCGGCGCGCGACAATGCGCAGCGGCAACTCGATGAACGCGAGTGTCAGCAACTGGGTTTCTCCCCCGCCACCGAACCTTTCGCCAACTGCCTGCTGCGGCTGAAAGAAATCCGCGCGCAGGAAGCAAATACCGACGCGATGCGCCGCGCCAATACGCCCGACCCCTGGGGGCCTTGGGGTCCGTGGGGATATCGCCCCTATCGCTACTAATCCTCAGGCCGACTGCGCCACGCCCCAATAGTTGAAACCCGCAAAACGCGGCGTCGAGGGCAGATACATGGATTCAAGTTTGTCGATCTTGAAGCCAGAGCCTTCAATGATCGTGTCGATCTTGCGGTTGAGATTGCAACCGCCGAACAACACCTTCCACACCGGATTGACGCGGTTTTGCGTCTTCGCCACATCGGCGTCGGGCGCCGCACCATGTTCGCAAAACACAAGCTTGCCGCCCGGCTTCAGCACACGACGCATGCCGGCGAGCGCCTGCATGGGATCGGGAATGGTGCAGAGACTATAGGTGACGAGCACCGTATCGACGCTGGCGTCCGCAAGCGGGATCTGCTCACCTGGCAGGCCGATAAATTCGACAGGAAAATCAACGCCCTTGGCCCGTTCGCCCGCAAGCTTCCACGACCGCTCGGACGGATCGAGGCCGATCACCTTGGTGACTTTGGAAGCGTCGTAATAAGGCAGGTTGAAGCCCGTGCCGATGCCGATTTCGAGCACCGTGCCCTCGCACATGGGCACAACCTTCTTGCGCTGATAGGTGACAGGCTTAGTGCCGCAAGCGCAGTTAATGATATGCGGTACTACAAACTTTTCGTATAGGCCCATGATCGTCCCTCCCGGTTTTCAACGAGTATAGAACCGGTGCGCGGCGCGGCGCTATCGCAACATTGGCCAAAGGGTGAGGACCAGCGCAACGCCCATCGCGATGTTGAACCATTTGAGTCGCACGGGATCACTCAGGAAATCACGCAAGATCACGCCGAAACCCGTCCAGATGGAGACACAGGGCAGATTAACCGCGGCATAGGCACCGGAGATGAACAGGACGGAGGCGACCGGCAATTGCGGATTGGTGTAAACCGCCATGCTGGTGACCGCCATGACCCAGGCCTTGGGATTGACCCATTGAAAGGCCGCCGCCTCGATGAACCTCATGGGCCGTGCCGTCGCGCCCGTCTTGTCCGCGAATGAACGCGTCATCGCGATGCGCCACGCGAGATAGAGCAGATAGAGCCCGCCCGCGACTTTGAGACCGAGATGCAATGCGGGAAACGCGGTGAGCACCGCCCCCAGACCAAAGCCCACACCGAGCAATAGCGAGATGAACCCCGCGCCTATCCCCAGCATATGCGGAATGCTGCGGCGGAAACCGAAGTTCACACCGGATGACATCAACATGAGATTATTGGGTCCGGGCGTGACCGAAGTCACAAAAGCAAAGCCCACCAATGTCAGCAGCAATTCGATGGACATGCTCACCCGTTCAAGTGACAGAGGCCGCTAGCGCCACTCCGAAACGCCGAACCGCAACAGCCGATCGCCACTGACAGGACCGAGCGTGCGACCACGGCCCTTGAGGGCGAAGGCCGCGACCTGAAACTGACGCTTTTCGCGCAAAGCCGTCGCCTGCTTCATGCCGCGCGACAGCGTTTCCCAGATATCCTCAGGTGGGATCAGCCCCTCGGCGATGCAATGGTCGCGACCGGAAAAAGCCTGCGCGACCAGCGGGTCCGCGATGCGGCGGCGATCCACCCGCGCCCCGCGCCATGTCATCGCGTCAGCGAGCGCTGTCGCGACGAGTGACGCGAGCGCCGCACTGGCACTTTGAGCGGCAACAAGATCAGCGACACCCCTGCCCGGGAAGGCCCGCGTCGCACCGGCAAGCGCCACCCCGCCCTCACCTGTCTGAGCCCCGAGCGCGGCCACAAACTCGCCCGAGACCTGCGGCATGGCCGCGATCAGCGACGGCGCGAGGGGTGCAACAATGTGAAAGGCAAGCGCATCGCCAAGCGCCACCGAGGCAAAAGTGATCTGTGATACGGATCGCATAGCGGCGAGCACCGCATCGCAAATCGCGCCGGGCAAAGCGACAAGCAACGGCGGCAGAGGTGCAGCACCGAGGCTTTGCGCAAATCCCCGCGCGCGCTCAAGCACAGCCCGCGCCGCCGCTCCGCGCGGCAACACATCGAACGAATTCCGCGCCAACAATTCAGCGTCAGACATGAGACTGCCCGCTATGTCGCGCACAGCGTCCATGCCCGCGTCGAGCGCCGCATGGGCATCCGGTCCGGCGGCGGTGAGGCGCACCAGACCCGGCCAGATTTCAAAGGATTTTTCAACATAAGCATCAAGAGCCAACATGACACTTTTGTCCCAAGAGAAAATTGATTTGTCCAGTCACAGAAGCTGGTTCCCGCGCGTCTTGATCGCAGAAATCCACACAGGAGAGCAAAATGAAACAGCGCATCAACACTTATCAGCTCGCAGGCGACGCCATCGGCAAACTGGTGGGCCTGCACGAAAGCCTGACGACCTCGTTTGACCACAATTTGCGTCACCTGATCGACATCCGCGTGTCACTGATGAACGACTGTCAGTTCTGCCTCAATATGCACTCCAAGGAAGCGCTCGACGGCGGCGACGGTGAGGCGCGTGTCGCGGCGCTCAAACACTGGCAGAACTCGGACCTGTTCGACGCCCGCGAAAAGGCAGCGCTGGCCTGGGCCGATGTGCTGACGCGGACAGGATCGCAAGCCGAGATCGACGCGGTTTACGGCGATCTCGCCGCGCATTTCAGCAAGGAAGAGATCGGACTGATGACCGTGGTGGTCGGGCATATCAACGCGTGGAACCGGATCGGGATTGCATCCTACGTGCATTTATTTTCGGGGCCTCGTCCTTCGAGACGGACCTCCCGTCCTCCTCAGGATGAGGGTTTTAAAAACAAGTCCTCATCCTGAGGAGGCGTTCTTACCCGTCTCGAAGGATGGCCTCCTATTCCACCACCCGCACGTCCTGATCGGTCTGGAACACCGACTCCTGATGGAAGCGCTTGACGTAAGCCGCCTTGATCCCTGCAATCGCTCGTGTATTTTCATCCGTTATCGGATGAACAATCACCAACACCTTGGTCCGCTCTGAAATAATCACCGCATTGGCATCACGCCACTGGCCTCGGCCATCAAGTACCGTGAAGCCGTCGGGGAACTTCGGCGTCACATCGCGGGTGAGAAAATCTTGCCATTGCGCTTCTTCGACCTGTCCGCCGTCGGGGCGCGACAGGCCGAAATAGAGCGTCGATTGCACCATGTCGCCCGCAAAAGCGGGGACAAGTCCGGCCAAAATAAATAGGAACGCGAATAATCCCCGACGCATGACCCCTCCAGCGTGACACGCCAGAGTGGCGGGAGATTTCCCCGCTTGCAAGAGGTCAGACCGTACCCATTTCCAACAGTTCAGGCCGCAACGGCGAGCGCCACGGGCGCAATGCGCAGACGCAGGCCATTCATTTCGGGCGTGAAGATCAATTGGCAGGACAAGCGCGACCATTCAT
Organism: Parvibaculum sp.; assembly: GCA_030649335.1. Lineage (GTDB taxonomy): Bacteria > Pseudomonadota > Alphaproteobacteria > Parvibaculales > Parvibaculaceae > Parvibaculum. Next base: position 28,412 of record JAUSLL010000082.1, read on the forward strand.
TGGCGTAATTTTGATCGAGCATGTCGAGTTCATCCTCGCGTGGCTCGTGCAGCTTTGCCGTCCATTCCAGATCAACCTCGACCTGACAAGTGCCGCAGGCGCAAGCGCCGCCGCATTCGGCGATGATCGGGAAACCGTGGTCGCGGATAATCTCCATCACGCGCCAGCCTTCAACGGCGTCGAGCCGCTGCTCGGTGCTGTCAGCACCGACAAGAATGATTTGCATGTTGTTTACTCACTGATCGGGGAGAAATCAGTTCCGGCAGAAGACTCAGCGTCAGTTGACGCCGAGTTTTTTCTGCAGGCTCGTGGACGAGGTCGTGTACTGGAACGTCAGCTTGGCATCGGGATGCACATAGCGGAACGCCTGCTGGGCCATCAGGGCCACTTCGTGGAAGCCCGAAAGGATGAGCTTCAGCTTGCCCGGATAGGTGTTGATATCGCCGACCGCGAAAATGCCCGGCGTCGAGGTTTCGAACTTTTCAACATCGACCGGAATGAGGTTTTCGTTGAGGTTCAGGCCCCAATTGGCAATGGGGCCAAGCTTCATGGTGAGGCCGAAGAAGGGCAGCAACGTATCGACTTCGACATCGAACTCGTTCTTGTCATTGTCGAGAATGGTCACGCCTTCGAGCTGGCCGTTGGCACCGTGCAATTTCGTCACCTGACCCAAATGGAACTTCATCTTGTCTTCAGCCACGAGCTTCTTCATCTCGTTGACGGAAGCGGGCGCGGCGCGGAAACCATCGCGGCGGTGAATGAGCTGCATGGTCTTGGTGATGGGCTGAAGATTGTTGACCCAATCGAGCGCGCTGTCGCCGCCGCCTGAAATCAGAACCTTCTTGTCGCGGAACTTTTCCATCTTCTTCACCGAGTAGAAGACTGACTTGCCTTCATACTCTTCGATGCCGGGGATGGGCGGACGCTTGGGCTGGAACGAACCGCCACCGGCCGCAATCACAATCACTTTGGCATTGAACGTGAGGTCGCCGTCGGTCTTCACAAGCCATGAGCCGTCGGCCTGACGGGTGACTTCCTCGACCTGCTCGTTGAAATGGAACTGCGGATTGAAGGGCGCGGCCTGTTCCATCAGACGGTCGGTCAGATCCTGACCCGTGACGAGCGGCAGACCGGGAATGTCGTAGATGGGTTTTTCAGGGTAAAGCTCAGCGCATTGGCCACCGGGGCGATCCAGAATGTCGATCAGATGGACTTTCATATCCAGAAGGCCCAACTCAAACACCGCGAAGAGACCAACCGGCCCTGCCCCGATGACGACGACGTCTGTTGTGATCACTTCTTCAGCCATTCCGGCACCTGCTCCGCTAATACCATCGAATATGTGTTATTTATCCGATTTCACAAAATACGCTGCATATATAGGTCGGCCTTTCGCCAACGCCAAGTGGAAACTCACATTTTTTGCAGCCAATTTGCCTTGGCAGATGGTCACACCCAGCATTTCTGCGGGTGACATTCGCGCGGCAGTCCCTATTTTATGGCAATGCAGCATCCCCCGCTGCCACCGGCCCGAAACAAGCGCCCGCAACAAGCGAAAGCCAGTCACATGGTCAAATGTCACACGATGGCGGAAGTCCGCAGCGAAATTGACCGGATCGACCGTGCGCTGGTGAAATTGCTGGCCGAGCGCCTGACCTATATCGAACAGGCGGGCCACATCAAGGGCGAGCGCAGCGCGGTCCGCGACGACGCCCGCATCGAGGATGTGGTGGAAAAAGTGGTGGCCGCCGCCGAACCCAACGGCCTGCCCCGCGCCTTCGCCGAACCGCTCTGGCGGCTCCTCATCGAAAAGTCGATTGAGCACGAATTCACGGTGTTCGACGCCAAGGCGGAAAAGAAGTCGGCCTGAGCCGACCTCACTCCCTGAAGGGCGCGGCCTCGATCATATCGGTGAAGCCGAAGCCGACGAGGCCCGCGATGTTGCAATGAGGCTTGCGGGCGACCTGATCTTTCAGCAAGGGCACAAAGCCCTGTTTGAAACCGAGACGCGGCCAAGCTTCGATGATGCGCTGAACGTCGCGCTTCTCGAAATCATAAAGACGCAAGCCCGCCACATCGACTCCGGTGCCGTAGTGGCAAAGCTGCACCTCCGGCGCGCCGCGCGAGGCGACACCGATAGAGGCGTGAAGCGCAATCGCCTCATGCACGAGGTCGGCACGCTGATTGTCCACGCCCTGCCCGACGAGAAAATCCCGCGCCGCTTTCGCGCCCTGTAATTCGAACGGCTGATCGGGCCCGTCGAATTTCTCGACCAAGCCGAGGTCGTGCATGGCGGCAGCGAGAAACAACAACTCACGGTCAAACTTCAAACCATCGCGCCGCCCGAGCGCCGCGCCGAATGCATAAGCGCGAAGCCCGTGATTGAGCAAAAAGCCCGGCGAGGTTTCAGCAACAAGCTCCACGGCCTTGCGCGCCAAAGCACTGTCGGGGATAGCAATATCACTCTCCTCCAAATGCGCCATGCGGCGCAGGCCCCATGAATGCGCGACGCGGCGGAGCATGGCTTGCGACTGCACCTTCATCAGACGCGAGGCGAGCAACCATGAAGGTGGCTTAGCGCGCGTTGTCGTAAGGCGGCTCATACGCCTGCCCTCGCCAGCGCCAGCTCCTCGCCAAAGGCACGGGCTACAGCGGGCCGCGCCATCAACCGCTCGTAATAGGTTTTGAGCACCGGCCACGGCGCGAGATCGACACCCGCAATGGGGCAAAGCGTGAGCACGAAAAACACATAGGCGTCGGCGACGGAATAACCACTTTCGAGCATATAGTCGCGGGCTTCGAGTTCGCGCGCGAGCAGCGCAAGTTTCATCGGCGCAAACACCTCGCGTGCATGTTGCTTGGCTTCCTGCGGTGTCGTCGGATCAAGAATTTGCGCGAGGATCAGCTTGTGCAATTCGGTGGCGATGAAATTCAAGGCCGACTGGAGCTTATAGCGGTCGGCTGTGCCGGCGGGCGGTGCGAGTTTGGCGGTGGGCTTCAGATCCGCCACATATTGCAACACAGCGGCACCTTCGGTGAGGAGCGAGCCATCGTCGAGCCGCAAGGCGGGCACCTGCCCCTTGGGATTGACTGCATAGTAATCCGATCCGTCTGGCAGCAATTTGGTCGAGAGCTTCACTTGATGGAAGCGCGTGGCCTCGCCTGCGCCGATCTCGTAAAGCGCAATCCGCGTAGCCAGTGAACAGGCGAGTGGTACGAAATAGAGCTCCATGAGGGCGTCTCCTGCTTCGGGTTGTTTTTTGTACTGATCCGCACAATAATGATCCGAAGCGACTCGTCAATCATTTTTTGCGAAACAGTACAAAATGTCAGAAGAAGCCCCCGCCCCCTCAAAAATACGAGGGCGGCCAAAGAGTTACGATCCCGACCGCGCGCTCTGGGCGGCGCTGGAACAATTCTGGGGAGGTGGCTATGCCGCCACGTCGCTCGACGCACTGGCCGCCTCAACCGGCATGAACCGCCCGAGCCTCTACGCGGCCTTCGGCGACAAGAAGGCGCTCTATCTCAAAGCACTCGCCCGCTTTACCGAGGAAATGCGCGCTGCCCTTGGCCGCGACCTCTATGCGCATGACGATGTGGCCACCGCGCTGACCCAGTTTTACGCGGGCGCGCTCGACTTCTACCTGACCGGACCCGACGGCCCGCGCGGCTGCTTTGCCATTTGCACCGCGACCGCGGAAGCCGCCAATGACGCGGACATCCGCACCTCGCTGGAGATCATTCTGAAAGAAATTGACGAGGGGATCGAAGCGCGGCTCAAGCGCGCGCAGAGCATCGGCCAGATCGATGCCGACGCCGACACGGGCGCATTGGCACAGCTCGCCGCCGCAACATTGCACAGCCTCGCCGTGCGATCACGCGCAGGCGAGAGCCGTGAAACGCTGGAGAAGCTGGCGTCTCAGGCCGTCAAAGTGATCGCGCCGAAGCGCAAATAACGGGAAATATAAAGCTCAGAACTGCTTTTCGGGCAGATCAACGCGCAGACCATCAAGTTCGTCTGTGACTTTGATCTGGCACGACAGACGCGAGTTTTCGCGCACGTCGAAAGCGAAATCCAGCATGTCTTCTTCCATGCTTTCCGGCTTGCCGACCTTGTCGGTCCAACCCGCCTGCACATAGACATGGCAGGTGGCGCAAGCACACGCGCCGCCGCAATCGGCATCAATGCCCGGGACCATGTTCTTGATCGCGGCTTCCATGACCGTCATGCCGTTTTCGACGGCGACTTCATGCTCTTTGCCGTCATGTTCGATAAATGTGATCTTCGCCATGTCTGCCGCCGGATGCCTGATGTGGTTCGTGAAAGCTGGGGATAATCCCGATAGATGGTTCCGCCTCGTCTTGATGGCAAGGCTTGAACCCAGCCGAATTACCATGTGACCCACGCGAGGTAAAGCGAGGTTTTCCTGTCAGGTTTCGAGTGTTTCCATGTCGAGGTCATGTCGAGGGTACGTCGAGGTTCAACACGCGTTGCGCGAGCCGCACACTCCCCCCATAGTTTCGCGTCTAAACAACTAATCCTCGGGGAAACGGCCATGAGCAAACCGCTCGACATTATTTTTATCACCGCCGACCAGTGGCGCGGCGACTGTTTGTCGCGCCTCGGCCACCCGATGGTCAAAACCCCCCATCTCGACGCGCTGGCCGCCGAGGGCGTGCACTTCAAACGCCACTACGCAAACGCCGTGCCCTGCGGGCCGAGCCGCGCCTCGCTGCACACCGGCATGTACTTGCAAAACCACCGCTCCGGCACCAACGGCACACCGCTCGACGCGCGCCACACCAATTGGGCAAAGGAAGTGGGCGCGGCGGGCTACGACCCCGTGCTCTTCGGCTACACAGACACAAGCCAGGACCCGCGCGACACCGACCCCGACAACCCCTGGCTGCTGACCTATGAAGGCCCGCTCCCCGGCATCCGCCCCGTCTGCATGTTCGGCTCATGGCCCACACAATGGGTCGAATATCTCAAAGCCAAAGGCTACGAGACACCCGAGGATATCCGCTTTGCCTATGGCATGCGCGAAGCCGGACCGGACTACGAAGACGGCGCGGCCCACCCGAAGCCCCTCATTTATCCGCAGACGGATGATGATACATCCTTCCTCGTCAACCGCCTGATCGAATATATCGACAGCACCGACAAACCCTTCGTCGCCCACGCTTCATTCCTGCGCCCCCACCCGCCCTTCGTCGCGCCCGAACCCTTTAACGCCATGTATGACCCCGAAGACGTACCGGGTTTTGCGCGGCACGCGACACCGGCAGAAGACGGCGCGCAACACCCGTGGCTCGCACAGCAACTATCCAAAAAGCTCTACCGCGCGCCCGCCAATGAAAAGAAACTCCGCCGGTTGAAGGCGGTCTATTACGGCCTCATGTCCCTCGTCGATCACGAGATCGGCCGCCTCGTCGCTCATCTCAAAGCGAGCGGCCGCTGGGACCGGACGATGATCATTTTCACCTCCGACCACGGCGAGCAAATGGGCGACCATTGGCTGCTCGGCAAATGCGGCTATTTCGACGCCTCCTACCAGATCCCGCTGATCATCCGCGACCCGCGCAAGGCGGCAGACGGCACACGCGGCAAAACCGTGACGCGCTTCACCGAGAACATCGACATCATGCCGACCATGCTCGACACGCTGGGCCTCGCGACACCCGTGCAATGCGACGGCGCGAGCCTGCGCCCCTTCCTCGAAGGCAAGCCCGACCCGAAAAACTGGCGCAACGAAGCCCATTGGGAATATGACTTCCGCGACCCGACCGACGACGCCGACGAACGCGCGCTCGACCTGACGCTGCACCAATGCACGATGAACATCATCCGCAACGAGAAATGGAAATACGTCCACTTCACGAAACTGCCGCCGCTGCTGTTTGACCTCGAAAACGACCCGCAGGAATTCGTCAACCGCGCGGGCGATCCGGCATGTATGCCGGTGCTACTGGACATGACCCAAAAAATGCTCTCATGGCGGATGAACCATGATGAACAGACTCTGACACATATTTCGTTGACGGATGATGGGCCGGTGGCGAGAGTGAGTAGGCGGTATTGAATTCAGCCACATCGACACACGCGGAAACCAAGCATGATCCCCGTTATCAAATCACTAAGCGTTTCGTTCCCCCCAGATACCGAAGGTGCTCAGGGCCTGATCAACATAAGCATGCAAAAAATTCAGGGTCTGGTCGTGGTCGCAGGCGCCAATGGCTCTGGGAAGACGAGACTTCTAAACCTAGCACACCGCTTAGTTGAAGAGAATGCCAATGCTGCCAGCAACGGCGGCATACAGTTCACAAATTCCAAAATGAAAATGCCAATTAAAGTGCCAGCTGTAACAGAGGAAGTTGCAGCCGCATCAAACGCAACTGAAGGAGATCACACAGGCGCACGAGAATTAATCAATACTCAGGCAACGAACTACGGCGTTACACTTTCAAGGTCTGTGCATATTGCTGATGCTGTACTAAAGCAGTTTCTGACTACTAGAAATGCACTAATTTCAATCACAGATGAAGAAGGCTTAGAGCGCACCGAGAGATGGGATAATCTAAAGAAAATACTCGCCAGCACGATGAAAATCGAAGTCGGGTATGATTCTAATTCCCGACTAACTATTGACGGAAAGTATGTTGATGACGCCTTTCGTCAATTTTCAGATGGTCAAAAAAAGCTGTTCAAATTTTCCGTCACTTTGATTGGAAATTCCTTCACCGACAGAGAACAAGTAGTATTTTTTGACGAACCAGAAACTAGCTTGCACCCCGAAGCCGCGGCGACAATGATCAAAGGGATGCAAAGAGTTTTGTCTAATGGGCAGCTTTGGATTGCGACCCACAGCCTCCCATTAATCGCATCACTCGGATTGGAAAATGTTTGGTACGCCGAAAATGGATCAATCTCCTACGGTGGAAGAAAAGCAGAACACGTAATCAACAGCCTGCTCGGTGGCAGAGAAAACCTTTCGTCGCTTCGTGACGTAATCTCGGAGCCAGATCGCATCGCAATCGCCCGATTCGCATCCGAATGTCTAAACGCCCCTCCAACCGCAGGAGAAGCAAAACCAAATGACCCGCAGCACCTACAGGCTCAAGAGATTTTCCTAAAAAACTTAAGTTCCGAAAGGAAAGTAAACGTCTTGGATTGGGGAGCGGGAAGAGGTCGCTTAAAAATCTGGCTCGATCAACAGAAAAAGAATAATTCGATCAACTACACAGGTTATGAACCAGACAAGAAAATTGCCGAAATTGGATCAAAACGAGTACAAATCGCAACCGGTACAAATTCAAATTGCATAACCAGCGATCTAACCGAAATTAATTCGTTAGCAGATGAATTTGCCGGATTTGACTTTGTTGTACTTGCGAACGTCCTTCATGAAATAGAGCCCAAACAATGGCTGAGCACATTTAAAACAATCGCCCTTGTTCTGAAGGACGACGGAAGACTTCTAATATTGGAGGATGGGTTAATTCCCGTTGGTGAGCTCCCAACGATCAGTGGGTATCTACTTGTTGACCAATTAGCATGTTCATATCTGTTTCAAATAAAATTGGAAGACGTTATTGAAACTCAAGTGAACGATGAAAAGATGAAATCGAGGCTTCGCTGCTTCACGATTCACAAAAAAGATGTGAAGCAGGTGACTAAATCTTCCATCTTGAACTGCATCAGATCAATTCAATCAACGTCGCTCGCACTTACGACAGAGCTTAGACGTCAGCATTACCAAGGAAATGCTGGGACCATTGACTTTAACGATGGGCATAAACATGCGCTGTATATGTTGCAGTATGCAAATGCAAGCATCGCGCTAGAAGAGTTGAAACCTTAAACCGTTACATATGTTGAAGCCGTGGATGGCCGGATCAAGTCCGGCCATGACGGTTTGGGGTGAGCAACGGCGCGGAAATAATCCGTCTTCCCCCTACCTCCCCACCACCGCCTTCATCATCTCCGCCCATCGCTCCCGCTTCACAAATTCATAATGGCCGCCGTTCGGCCAGAGTTGGGCGCGGGCGAAGGGCATGCGGGCGGCGAGGCGGAGCGGTATGGCGGGGGCGATGATGTCATCCTGATCGCCATAGAAGATCATCGCGGGCTGCGTCACGTCTTCGGGGCGAAAGCCCCACGGGCGGAAGATCGTGCGGACCATTTCGTACATCCCTTCGCCGCGATGCGCGACGCCGTCGCGGAACGAGGCCTCGAAGATTTCGTTTTGCTTGGGCGATTCTATGAAGACTTCCGCATCGCCGGGATAATTGATCACCGTGTCCTCGATATAATTGGCAAGGTCCGTCCGGGCCTGACGCGCCAACATAATGAGCACCAGCCTGAGAAGCGGAAAAAGATGCCAGCGGCTGAAGCGGACAGCCGTTTGCAATTCCTTGCTGACAATCATGCGGCGAGCATCCGGCTCGTCAAAACAGGCAACCGGCGACGTCAGCACAAGATGCGTGACACGCTGCGGCAACATATAAGCAAGGGCCAACGCATGGGCCGCACCGCCCGAATGGGCCGTGACGGCAAACCTGTCGAGATGCAGCGCATCGGCAAGCGCGACGGCATCGGACACCCAGCCGAGCAGGCTGCGCCCCGGATTAGGCGTGGAGAGGCCGACACCCGGCATGTCCGGCGCGATGATCCGTACACCGAGCGAGGCGGTAAACGCATCATCGTAATGACGGAGCTGACCTGAATCGGTGAGCCCGTGAAGATGGATCGCAGGCACACCGTCTTCCGCCCCGGAGAGCTGGTAAGACATAACCCGCCCGTCACTGAGTGTGATTGCAGCCATTGGCCTCCCCGCCTGCAACACCGAATACGAAGGACAAGCATAATCCACCTGACTGCCGGGGCAACCAATACCGGAAAGCAGGCCTCCCCTTTTCAAACGGGAAAGCCGTGCTAGACTCGCAACTCAGATAACGGGGAGTTGTGGTATGCGTCTTATGCGTTCGGTATTGGTGGCGGCTTTGAGTCTTGGTACGGCGTTGCCCGCGCTCGCCGCCTCGATGGAGCCGCGCTTCGGCAATACGATGCTCGGCATCCGGCCCGACGGCACGGTCCTCAAACTTTATTACAACGCCGACCACACATTCTCGGGCGAGATCATTCCCGGCGGGTCGCCTGTGACCTATGAAGCCAAGGGCACATGGACGCTGAAAGGCGAAGAGCTTTGCGTCGTGCCGGAAAACGGACCTGAAAGCTGCGCGGTGCTGAAAGGCGACCATGTGGGCGACAAGTGGGAAACTACGGTGCAGGGAGCGGACGGCAAACCCGTGGTGCAGAAAATCGAGATTGTGGAAGGCCGCTGAAATCATATCAGCTGAGCCTCTCCAGAACGCTGCGGGCGATCAACGTGCCGAGCGTGGCGGACGCCGCCGACAGAACCGTGCCCCAGATAATATCCACCACAGCCAGTTGCACCGGCCAATGGATCAGCGTGGACTGATTGGTGAGGTCATAGGTGACATAGGTGAAAAACCCGAAGAGCGCGCCGTAAAGAAGAGCGGTCGAGAGTTTGCCGCTGTTGAGCGCGGGCGCGACCGCGAAGATGACAAGACCGGCCATAAACAGAAAATAAAACACCATGGCGGGCACCAGCCGGAATTCCGGTAACAGGAGGTCGCCCATCATGCGCCTGTACCAGCCCCCCATATTGCTGAGCCAGATGGCGTCGATGACCACAAAGACAAGTCCGGTCGAGATATAGGCCGTGATGATCCTGAGCATGAATCCAGTCTCCAAAAATTGCCTGTGATCTTGATACGCAGCGTAGCGGCAAAAGGATCACTCCGGCATGGCCTTCTCCCCCGCCGACCCCATTGTACCCTTGCTTTCAGCCCGTGAAACCGGCACACCCTGAGGACATGCCCGAGGGATAAGCATGAGCAGCGGAAGCGACATCGACGAGATTGAGGCCGTGGTGATCGGCGCGGGGGCCGTGGGGCTGGCCTGTGCCCGTGCGCTCGCCATGCGCGGGCTCGACGTGGCCGTGCTGGAGCGCCATGACGCCATCGGCACCGAGGTCTCGGCCCGCAACAGCGAAGTCATCCACGCTGGCATTTACTATCCGGCAGGCTCGCTGCGCGCCAAGCTCTGCGTCGATGGCCGGATGCAGCTCAATGACTATCTGCTATCGCACCACATTCCCCATCGCCATTGCGGCAAGCTGATCGTGGCGTCCGACGAGGCACAACTGGCGGCGCTCGAAGACATCGCCGCCCGCGCCCGCGCCAATGGCGTGGACGACATCACCGAACTGACGGGCGCGGACGCCATGCGGGCCGAACCGGCGCTGAAAGCCGTGGCCGCACTCGCCTCCCCCTCCACTGGTATCCTCGACGCCCATGCCTATATGCTGGCGCTGCGCGGCGACACGGAAGACCACGGCGGCGCGATTGCCTTCGGCTCGGCGCTGACGCGTGCCGAAAAAGTCACCGGCGGCTTCATGCTCACGGTCGGAGACATGAAACTAAAATGCCGCATACTGATTAATTCGGCGGGGCTGAACGCCGTGGCTGTGGCGCGCCACATCGACGGGCTCGACGTCGTGCATGTGCCGCAAGAGTATTTCGCCAAGGGAAATTATTTCACCCTGTCAGGCAAAGCCCCCTTCTCGCGCCTCATCTATCCTGTACCCGAAGCCGCAGGTCTCGGCGTGCACCTGACGCTCGACATGGGCGGACAGGCGCGCTTCGGCCCCGATGTGGAATGGATCACGCCCGACACTGCCGACACCATCGACTACAAGGTGGATGCGGCACGCGGCGACAGATTTTATGACGCAATCCGCCGCTATTGGCCGGCGCTGAAAGACGGGGCCTTGCAGCCCGCCTATGCCGGTGTGCGACCCAAGATTCACAGCGCCCATGAAGCCGCTGCCGATTTTGTGATTTCGGGACCGGAGACGCATGGTCTTGACGGGCTCGTCAATCTCTTCGGCATCGAGAGCCCCGGCCTCACATCATCCCTCGCCATCGCCGACATGGTTGCACAAAAGGTCCACGCATGAGGCTGGTTGAAAATATCGCCAACCTGAAACGTCTTGCGGGCGTGCGCTTCGCGCTGCTGCACCGCTCGCTCCGCAGTTCGGAAGCCAGCATCATCGTGCTCTGCGCGCCGCTCGGCATGATCGTCGGTGTTTTGGTCTATGCCCTGCGCGAAACAATCTATGCGCTGCACGAATTATTCTTCGGCTACGGACCGCACGGCTATCTGAGCGAACAAACCTCCATCGAGACATGGCGGCTGATCCTTGTGCCTGCCGGCATGGGGCTTATCTTCGGCCTTGCGGCCTATTGGGTGCGCAAGACGCGCTCGGCCGACATCACCGACCCTGTGGAGGCGAACGCGCTGTTTGGCGGGCGCATGAGCAAGCTCGATAGTTTCCGCCTGACCGTCGCGACACTGCTCTCCAATGCGGCGGGCGGCTCACTCGGCATGGAGGCGGGATATACGCAAGGCGGCGCGGCGATATTTTCCACCGTCGCGCAATATTTTCGCCTGCGCCGCGACGAGGCGCGCATCTATGTGACGGCGGGCACGGCAGCGGCAATAGCAGCCGCCTTCAACGCCCCGTTGGCGGGCGCTTTCTACGGCTTTGAACTCGTGCTCGGCAGCTATAGCCCCCGCGCGCTGGCCCCTGTGGCGGTGGCCGCCCTCGCCGGTGCGCTGACCATCCAGATCCTCGGCACGGACGAGCCGCTCTTTGCCGTGAGCGATGAATTCCAGATCACGCCGCTGCTCTATCTGCTCTTTGCCATTGTGGGCGTGGCGGCGGCCGGATTTTCGATCCTCACCATGCGCTCGGTGACATGGGCCGAACAGGCGCTGCGGCGCTTCCCGATCTGGATCCGTCCGGCCATCGGCGGCGCGGCCTTAAGCGTACTCGCTTTCGGCTCGCCGCAGGTGCTCGGCTCCGGCCACGGCGCGATCCAATATGCGCTGGAAACTGATCGCACGTTTTTCATGGTGACATGCCTGCTGTTCGGCAAGCTCATCGCATCTGCCGTGTCGCTCGGCTCGGGCCTGCGCGGCGGCATGTTTTCATCCTCGCTCTTTCTCGGATTGCTGCTCGGCGCGGCCATGATCTCGGCCATGAGCTTTGTGGCACCGGGGCTCGCTGACTCCAAGATCGCTTTCATGCTCGTGGGCATGGGCGCTGCGGGCGCGGCCATCATCGGCGCGCCGATTACCATGGTGCTGCTGGTGCTGGAAGGCACCGGCAATTTTCCCGTCACCATGGGTGTGCTGGTGGCTGTGGTCATTGCATCGACCATCATGCGGCTCACCTTCGGCTATTCCTTTTCGACATGGCGCTTCCACCTGCGCGGCATCCCCATCACCGGCGCGCATGATGTGGGCTGGATCGCGGACCTGACCGTCGAACGCGCCATGCGTTCGGACCCTGTGATCGTGCCCGCGCATACGTCACTACTGAAATTGCGCGAAATAGCACCGCTCGGTAGCGCCAAACGCGTATTCATTGTCGATAGTAATCAGCGCTATCTCGGCATGCTTTATATGGCGACCGTGCATGACCCTGACATTACCGACGCTGCCGCCTCACTCGTCGCGGGCGATCTCGCGCGCGGTGCGGGCGTGGCCCTGCAACCGAAGGAAAATCTGCGCGTGGCTCTGGCCAGATTCGAAACTGTGGAAATGGAAACCCTGCCGGTGCTGAACAATATGCAGGAGATGCAGGTGGTCGGTTATCTCACCGAAGCCTATGCGCTGCGCCGCTATACGCAGGAGCTGGAACGCCAGCGCAGCAGCGAGACGGGCACAGCAAGCCCATTCCCGCTCGGACCAACCAAGGCCTGAGCCTCAGCTCATCAATTCGTCGATATAGACATTCACCACGAGGATCGCGTCGCGGACACGCGTGATGGCAGCGGCACGACCGGCTTCATCATCGAAGCTCAGCGGTTCCACATCTTCGGCAATGTCGCCGAGTGCCCAGGCACCGAGACCACGGGCAGAACCTTTGAGACTGTGGGCAGCGTCGGCCCATTCTTTGGCATTGACTGCCGTTTCGAGGCGCGTCACATAGATGCCGGCCTGAGATCGGAAGAGACCGAGAAGTTCACATTCGAGGCCACGGTCACCGAATGTATATTTGGCGAGATGGACGAGATCGAGTGGTCTTGCGACATCACAATAGGTCTGGTCGCCGGCTTCACTCGCACTGACTGCACTGGTCAACATCTTGAACTTCCTTCTGCCGATTTCTTCGACAGGCAAAGTCTAGGCCCGCGATCCGTACCGAACGGTTAATCCGGCCCAACCAATCACCCGTTTATGCTGACTAAATAGTTAACCTTTGAGCCATAAAGCCCCGTGGCTGTTGACGCGGCGAGCCCTGTGACGCAATTTGAGTCCGGCGAGGCAAGCGGGTGAGACATATGGCAAATTTGGAACTGGCGGCTGAAAAGCCCGCCGCAAAAGCACCTGTGAAGGCAGCAAACGAGGACACCCCGACGGGTGGTGCCTTATTCCGGCTGATTGCGCGACGACCGTCCAAACGCATCGCGGGCATCGCCCTGTTCCTCTCCTTCCTCTGGCTCTGCGCCGTTGCGGCCTATTTCGGCAGTCTTTACGGCACTGAAGGCGTCGCAGTCATGGGCCCGCAGGCGCTGGCACAACTCGCAGGCATCGCACTTATCCCCGTCATCATGATCGCTATCGGCGCCTGGTCGATCTGGCGCGGACAGCAAATGCATCTGATGGCCGAGGCGCTGGCCCGCACCGCCATGCGCCTCACAGACCCCGCCGACACTGCGAGCGGCGAAGTCGCCAGCATCGCCAATGCGGTCGATGCCGAGCTTGAACGCATGAAAGCGGGCCTCGCCGCTGCCCTCTCCGAGACGTCACGCCTGCGCGACATGATCTCCGAAGACCTCGACGCTATCGAGCAAGGCGGCACACGCGCCGAAATGCGCGCCGCCCGCATGGAAGAACTCATCACCCATCATCATGACAGCCTGACCGAACTCGGCCGCATGATGGGTCAGGAAAGCGATGTGATCTCGCGCGGGCTTCGCGGTCAGGTCGAGGCCGTGCGCGGCCTCATCGGACAAGCTGAACACACACTCCAGAGCGCGAGCCAACGCGTCGTCGCTGAAACAGAAACGCTGAACCGCGTCAGCGAAGCCGCCCGCGCAGGCGCGGACGCCACCGCCTCGACGCTCGACCGGCAAGCCTCGCGGCTTGAAGTGGTCGCCGACACCGCCCTCAGCAAAGCAGGCGAACTGACCAACCGCTATGAAACACAGCGCCAGATTTTGGCGGATGCAGCCAACAGCCTGAGCACCGAGAGCACTCGGCTCGAAGGTCTGTTTGAAAATCACCGCGATCAACTGGCACTGGCCGGCAGCGTTGTCAGCGCCCGCACCAAGGAAATTTCAGACGCCGCCGACCGCGTGGCCAAACACGTCACCACCACGCTCGATGCCGCCGCCGACCGCGCCGCACAAGTGCGCTCGGAAATTTCAGGCGAAGTGAACGCCGCCGTGGCCGAAGTCACCGAAGCCTCGGGTGCAATCAGCCGCACCACGGGCGCGGCCACGCGCGCCATCAACGTGACAATCGAGGAAATGCGCGAAGCCGTGCAGGCCCTCAACGACGATCTGACACGCGCCGCAACGGAATCCATCACCGCGACCACCGACGATCTGCGCATCGCCACCAATGCCATGACGTCTGAAGTGTCCCGCGCCACGGCAGCGCTGACGGAAGACATCTCGGGCCGTGCGCATGAATTGCGCGGCCTCGTCAAACAATCGCTGGAGCAGAGCGACGAAACCGCCGAACGTTTCAACGCCGCCATGATCCGCCTCGGCGGCACAGCACGCGAGGCGGGCAATTCGCTCGACCATGCGGCTGCGGAACTCGAAGCCCGCATGGCACTGATGCCGGAGGAAGCTGCCGCCGGTGCTGCCGCGCTGACACAGGTGTTGCAGGATCAGGTGACGGCACTGGCCGCCATCGCCGATATTGTGGTGCGCCACGCCCGCGTGCTCGACCGCTCTGCGCCGATGCCGCCGATGCCCGTGCAAAACAACGCGCCGCAAGCCGTGGCGCAATCGCCTGTGCCGACTTATGCGCAACCCGCTCCGCCGCCGCCGCCCGCCCGCGCCACCGGTGAAGGAAGAGGTTGGAATATTCCCGATCTTCTCGCCGCCGCCGGACGCGGTCAGGAACCCGACGCGAAAGCACCGCCGCGCGCGCCGGAAAGCGAAACGGAATTTCAGCGTTCATCTTTGCAAGTGATTGAGACGCTGCAGGCGCTGGCCATCGACCTTGACCGCGCGCTGGAGCAAAGCCCCTCGCCCGACCTCTGGCAGCGCTATCAGGCCGGCGACCGCAACGTCTTCGCCCGCCGCCTCTACAATATGTCGGGCCGTCAGCTTTACGACCGCATCAGCACAAAATATCGCGCCGAGAGCGAATTCCGCGAACATGTGGACCGCTTCGTCGAATTGTTTGAACGCCTCCTCGGCGCAGCCTCGTCGCGCGACCGCGATAATATTCTGGTGGAGACTTACCTCACCTCGGATACGGGCAAAGTCTATCTGATGCTGGCGCAGGCGAGCGGGAAGCTGGGCTGAGGTTTATTCTCGTCATTGCGAGGAGCGCACAGTGACGCGGCAATCCAGCACTGTCCGCACGCACTGCTCTGGATTGCTTTGCTACGCTCGCAATGACGATAAAAACTTAAACCGCCACCAGCGGACGATGCGCACCCGCAGGCAGCTCCACGCGAATGTCATCGCCGAGGCGCACGATGCCGCCTGCCAGCACGATGCTCATCACGCCTGCCTTGCGCACGAGATTGCCGTCAGCATCCTTGTCGAGACAAGCCTGCATCATGCCCTTCTGAAAACGGTCGATCTGGACGCATGGGTTACGCAGGCCCGTGACTTCGACAATCGCCTCCGCGCCGATATGCAACTTTGTGCCGGTGGGCAGGCCCAAAAGATCAATCCCGCGCGTTGTAATGTTCTCGCCCATGTCGCCCGCTTCGACTGTGAAGCCTGCGGCGACCAGTTCGTCGTGCAATTCGGCGTGGATTAGATGCACCTGACGGAGATTGGGTTGGTTCGGATCACGCGCAACACGGGAGCGGTGTTTCACCGTCACGCCCTGATGCGCGTCTCCCTCGACACCGAGACCGGCGAGCAAGGTGATTTCGGTGCAGAGCGTCTTTGAAAAATTATGTGTATCGTCGCGCGCAAGCGCCATGACACATCCGCTCATTTTGTCGCAAGCTCCACGCTGGCAAGTTCACCGGCGGTCCAGATGGTGAGATCGGCCAGCACCTGCGCCAAAGCTGCATCAAAGGTCTGAACCATCGGCTCGACGCCACTGCCCGGGACCGGCAAAATGGTGTTGAAGTCCTTGGCGGCGATGACCTTATTGTCGTTGCGCGAGACAAGACGCATGAAGAGATCGACATGCACCTGCGTCGCGTCGCCGTTTTTCTCGGCGGCAAACTGGCGGATGTCGCCCTTGAGCATATAGTCGCCGTTGATTTCGGAACCGCGCGCGGCGACCGAAGCAAAGCGACCGGATTTTTCCAATGTCTCGACAGTGAGCGACTGGATCATCAAAGGTGCCAGATCAGCCCAGCGCGCGCCGGCAATATATTTCAACTCATTGGGGCTGGTCAGATAAGCAATACGCCCCGTGTCGATGGCGGCGCTGGTGACATAGGCATCCACCAGAAGATCAGCTTTAGCGGCTCCCGTATCTCCCGCCCCTGCCGCGCTGTTATGAGCGGTCAGCGTGAACATCTTCGGTGCAGGCCCACCGGCCACATTGGCCAGTGCGCACCCCGAGAGCGTCGCCGCCAAAACCGCAAGGCATGTCAGACGATAAAAATTGTTCATGGGGCTTCCACTTCAGGAACATTATTGCCGATGACGAAACGCGCCGGATCGTCCTGCGCGCGGGCGACCATGCGGTCGAGCGAGGTGACAAGCGAGCGCATTTCGCGCACGAGGTCCGGCACCTGATCAAGACCGTTGTTGGCGAGACGGCCGATCGCGGGGCTGTTGGTTTTGACAAGCCGGTCGAGACTGTCGGCCAGCTGACGATAGGACTCTGATGTTTCGCGCGCATCATTGATGAGGACGCGCGCGTCGTTATGTACAAGATCGTCCGCGCCCTGGCTCATCTGCTTGAAATGTTTGGACGCTTCCGACAATTCGGTGATGGCATTTTTGATGTCGCCGGAACTGCCTGCAAGGGCTGAAGACAATTGGTCGAGATTGGCGAGTGTATTGGCAATGGACTGCTGATTGGCCTGCACCACGGTGCTGAGGTTGGCAATCAGCCTGTTGGCATTTTCTAATGTCTTCGGAGCCGCTTCCGCCAGCGCCTGCAACGTGGACGGTGCGCCGGTGATAACCGGATAAGTGAGGTCACTCACCTCGCGCAAAAGTTTTGAGCCTTTGCTGCCGCCGGTGAGCTGCACGATGGCGACACCCGTGATGCCCGAAGCTTCAAGCTGGGCGATGGAATCCACTTTGACGGGTGTGCGCGCATCCACCTGAATGAGCGCGATGACCTTGCTCGGGTCTTTCTCATCCAGCGACAGGTCCATGACCTTGCCCACCGGCAGACCGTTGAACTGCACGGGACCGGATTTGCTCAGGCCCGAGACCGAACCCTGAAAGATGATTTTGTAATAGGCATATTGCCGGTCGAGCTGCACGCGGCTGAGCCAAAGCGAAAACAACAGGATGGCGAAAATCGCAACAAGCGTCGCGATGCCGATCAATACATTGTTGGATTTGATTTCCATCTGAATGCCTATTTGACTTTCGGGGCGGCGGCGCGGGCGCGTGGCCCGTGAAAATAGGAACGGATCCACGGATGATCG
Source organism: Parvibaculum sp. (assembly GCA_030649335.1). GTDB lineage: Bacteria > Pseudomonadota > Alphaproteobacteria > Parvibaculales > Parvibaculaceae > Parvibaculum. The sequence continues at coordinate 46,330 of JAUSLL010000082.1, forward strand.
CTCGCCAGCATATCGTCCATCGTGCCGATGAGCCTAACACGGCGGTCGGCGAGAACCGCTATGCGGTCACAGGTGGCGTAAAGCGAGTCGAGATCATGCGTGACCATGAAAACGGTGAGACCGAGCGTTGACGTGAGATCATTGATCAACTCGTCAAAAGCGGCAGCGCCGATGGGATCAAGACCAGCGGTCGGTTCATCGAGAAAGAGGATTTCCGGGTCCTGCGCCAGAGCGCGGGCAAGCCCTGCCCGCTTCTTCATGCCGCCGGAAAGTTCCGAAGGGTAAAGCCCCGCCGCATCGGCGCGCAAACCGACCATCGCGATCTTGACGCCCGCCAGCTCGTTCATCAGCTGATTGTTCATTTGCAGATGTTCGCGGTAGGGCACCTGAATATTCTCAGCCACCGTAAGCGCCGAAAACAACGCACCTTCCTGAAACAACACGCCCCAGCGGCGCTCCTGCAAACGGCGCTCGTCTGGTGTGAGTGTATCGAAGTCAATGCCGAAGACTTTGATCTTGCCCGCGTCCGGCTTCTTGAGGCCGAGGATGGTACGCAGCAGAACCGACTTGCCGGTGCCCGACCCGCCGACAATGCCGATCACCTCGCCGCGCCGGACCTGAAGATCGAGCCGGTCGTGGATGACATTGTCGCCAAAGGCCGTGCGCAGACCCTTCACGTCGATGATGATGTCGTTTTTATCACCGCTCATAGGCCCACCGCCGTGAAGAACATGGCAAAGAGCGCATCAAGCACAATGACAAGGAAGATCGAAAAGACGACAGAGCGCGTGGTCTGCGAGCCGACGGACTCCGCGCTGCCCGTTACATCAAGCCCTGCGCGGCAGCCGATGAGACCGATGGCCAGCGCCATGAACGGTGCGCGCAAAATGCCAACGCCGAAGGTCCAGAACACGGCAGAGTCACGCATCCGTTCGATATAGACCGATGGTGCCATGCCGAGCTGCGTCATCGCCACGACGCCGCCGCCGATGAGGCCCATGATGTCGGCCACAAAGGTCAGAAGCGGCAGAACGATGATGAGGGCCAGCACACGCGGCACGATGAGCATCTGCATCGGATCAAGGCCGAGCGTGCGCATGGCGTCGATTTCCTCGCGCATTTTCATCGAGCCTATTTCGGCGGTGAAGGCGCTGCCCGAGCGGCCAGCGACGATGATGGCGGTAAGCAACAGACCTACTTCGCGCAGAAAGATGATGGTGATGAGGTTGACGGTGAAAACATCCGCGCCGAATTGCTTGAGCTGCGAGGCCCCTTGCTGGGCAATGACCGCACCGATGAGAAAGGTGAGAAGGCAAATGAGCGGCAGGGCGTCAAAGCCTGCCCTTTCCATGTGATGCACCAGCGGCACGACACGTAATTTGCTCGGATGGCGGATCACATCGAAAATGGCTGAGACGACTGCACCGAGAAATTCGAGCACGATAATAGCTTCGCGTCCGAAGGCGACAACGCCTGCCCCGATCCGTTCCACGACATCAATGCTGGCGCGCGGCCGCGCGACGGCCGGCACCGCCGGGCTTTCGAGCGCGCTGACTTTTTCCAGCAGGGTACGATGTTGCGCTTGCAGACCTTCATAGCGCGGGCTGAGGCCAGACGCCTCGAAGGCCGTCGCCATGCGGTTGAGAACGAAGGCACCCGATGTATCGAGGCGCGTCACCCCGCCGACATCAAGCACAGCAGTCCGCGCTTCACCGGCCGTGCCGACCAAGCGGCGCAAGTCTTCATCGATGCGGGACACAAAAGCGATGGACCAGTCGCCCTCGGCATAAAACCTCAGGGTGCCGTCCACCGTCTCGAACTTGAATGCAGCCCCCGTCAATATGCCCCCACAGGCGTCAAAATGGCTGAAATGACCGCACCGCGCCAGTTTGACACGGCGCTCATCCACGCGTTTGCAGCGTAGTCTAGCTTGCGTTCAGCTTTGAATACCAGCCGCCGCCCCTTATATAGGCCGCGGGGCTGCAAATATGTCCGGAAGAGGAATAATACGATGAAATCAGCAATGAGCAGCCTGGCAGCCCTCGCACTGGCCCTGACTTTCTCAGGCGCGGCACTGGCCGCCGATTGGGAAGGCGGCGACGCCACAAAGGGAGCCAAGGTCTTCAAAAAATGCCAGGCCTGCCACACGGTCGAAAAAGACGGTCCCAACCGCGTCGGTCCCAATCTCTACAACATTATGGATCGCGGCATCGCAACTCATGCCGACTACAATTACTCAAAGGGCATGAAGACATTCGCCGCCTCAGGCGCAAAATGGACCGAAGAGACATTGTTCCAATATCTGGAAAAGCCCGCCGCCCTTGTTCCCGGCACCAATATGTCCTTTGCCGGACTGAAGAAGGAACAGGACCGCAAGGACCTGCTCGCCTATCTCGAAACGGCGACCGGCCATCAGCAATAAGCCGCAGCCCCACACGGCGCAGCGACAAGACGGGTTTTGGAATAGTTTCCAAAACCCGTTTTCGTTTGCGACCCTCATCGCCTGTTTACCAATAAATCCCGTTCCATAAGTCTGGAACGAAACCTGCAAAATGTTTTAAGCGGTGTCTGCTAGTGTCTCGTTATCTGACAAAAGCAGACTTACCGTTTCAAATTTGGACACAGGTGGTCTGTTTTCGGGCAGACGCAGGCAACAAACGATGAATTCGACACCCATATTCCGCAGGCTATCAGCGATCCTCCCCGGACTTGTTCTGGTGCTGGGCCTTGCCATGTCGATTTATGACCCGCGCGGCATGACCTCGCTGCTGCAGGATCAGGTCTTCGATCTTTACCAACGCATTCTGCCGCGCAGCCCCGCCGAAGCAGGCCCGCGCACGGTCTATGTCGATATCGGCGCAAAGAGTGCTGAACAATTCGGCGCATGGCCCTGGCCGCGCAAACGCTTTGTCGAACTGGTGGACCTAGTTCGCGATGCCGGCGCGAGCGCCATCATGATCGATATGCCGATTGACGAAAACGATCCGACCTCGCAGGCCGAATTGCTGAAGCTCTGGGGCTCGCTCGATCATGTGCCTTCGGCCTACGGGCTGCAGATGGGCCTGTCGGAAATGCCCGACTATGACCTGCGCCTCGCCACACTGCTGGCCGAGACACCTTCAGTTGTATCCTTTATGCCCGGCAAGACCGCCATCGGCACATTGCGCCAGCCCGATCCGAAAATCATCATCGCCTCGCAGGGCAGCGATGCCCGTCATTACACGCGCAATATAAGCGACTGGCGCAGCAGCCTTTCGCATCTGACCACCATGGCCAAAGGCAATGGCGCGTCACTGTCCGATCGCATGCCGGGCTCGTCGGTGCGCAACATTCCGCTGGTGGTAAACCTCGGCGGCACTCTTTATCCCTCCAATGTGCTCGAAACCCTGCGCGTCTACCGCGACGGCACAGGCTATCGCGCCCTTGTGGCCGAACCTGAAAACGGTTTTGCGCTCGGCATGCAGCCCGGCATCGACCGCATCAGCATCGACGGCACGGAGCTGGCTGCGCTGACACGGCCAGACGGTTTCCTGAGGCTCTATTTCGGCGGACCCGAGACACGCGTCAAAGTTGCCGCTGCCGACCTTATCAACCGAGTTGCCGGTCTGCCTTCGCTCGACGGCAAGATCGTCGTCATCGGCGTATCCGCCAATGGCAGCGACCGCTTCTTCGGCACGCCGACCGGCGAACGCATGGCATCCGGCGCAATCGCCGCCAATGCCATCGACCAGATTTTGCAAGGCTCTTTCCTCACCACACCCGGCTGGGCGCCGCTCGGCTCGCAACTTTTCATCTTCTTCGGCGGTGTCCTCATCATCCTCGTTGTCGGGCGCTATCGCTTCCGCTGGAGCTTTCTCTTCACCTTGGTTCTCGTCGGTGGCGCTGCCTATGGTTCGTGGTGGGCCTTTGACACGCACCGCTGGCTGATCGACCCTGCCCTGCCGAGCGCGACCTTCATCATCGCAAGCTTCACCTGCGCTCTGATGCGCCGCCTGCACACCGAAGACCGCACGCGCTTCATCGACGGCCAGTTCGCCCGCCGCCTGTCCTCAAGCGGCCTTGCCAAGATGCATGCCCGCCCGAACCTCGTGCAGGCCGAAGGCGCATTGCGCCCCATCACCTCGCTCGTCGTCGGCCTACGCGGCTTCAACATCATTGCCGACCGTTATCTCGAAGATCCGATCGCATACGCGGACATTCTCAACCGTTTCTTCTCGCCCATGACAAAGGTAGTGCAGGACCGCAACGGCATGGTGGACCGCACCGTGGGCGACACGATGTATGCAGTCTGGAACGCGCCTTTCGATGTATCCGACCACGCCTCCAAAGCCTGCGACGCGGCCTTACGCATGGTTGAAAACCTCGAAGCGCTGAACGAATTCCTCGAAACCGACGCGCTGCGCCAGCATCTGAGCCATGTGCCGCTGAGCCTCTCGATCGGCATCGACAGCGGCATGGCCATCACCGGCAACATGGGTGCGATCCTGCGCTTTGACTATGGCGTGCTCGGCGAGCCTGTGAGCTTCGGCGCACATCTGCAACGCAACGCGCGTAACTACGGCCCCGCCATCATCGTCGGCGAAGGCACACAGCGCGTGATCGGCGACCGCTATGCGTTGCTCGAAATCGACCTGATCTCGACCCCGCGCCATCCCGAAGGCCGCCGCGTCTATGCTTTGCTCGGCGATCCGATCATGCGCGCCAATCCGAAATTCCGCGCGCTGCAGGAAGCCCATGCGCTGATCTTCTCGGCCTATCGCAACCAGCGCTGGTCCGACGCACGCGCCGCCATTGCCGAATGCCGCAAACTCAACGGCGCGATCCCGACGTTGTATGATTTCTACGATGCCCGCATCAGCCAGTACGAAGCCGCCGCACCCGGCGAACACTGGAACGGCTCGTGGTTTGCCGGACGTGTTTAAGAGACGCGTTTAAGGCGCGCGCATAATTTGCGCTTGGCCTTGGCGACGCGGCACGGCATCATCGCGCCTCGTTGACGTGAGGCTCCCCCGATATGCGTGACATTTCAGTCGAGACAGAAGTCTGGCCCATCGCCGGTGCCTTCACGATCTCGCGCGGCTCCAAGACAGAGGCGCAAGTCATCACCGTAACAATCCGCGACGGCGACCACACGGGCCGCGGCGAATGCGTGCCCTATGGCCGCTACGGCGAAACGGTGAAAGACGTCGCAGCCTCGATCAAATCAATATCAAAGGCACTCGCCGACGGCATGACACGCGACGACCTGCAACGCGCGATGGCGCGCGGTGCGGGCCGCAATGCGGTCGATTGCGCACTCTGGGACCTTGAAGCAAAAATCGCGGGCGAACCTGTGTGGCAGATGGCGGGCCTCAAAGCGCCACAACCACGCGCAACCGCCTATACGCTGAGCCTCGGCACACCCGACGAGATGCGCGACGCGGCACGCGTGCAGTCCGACCGCCCTCTCCTTAAACTCAAACTCGGCGGCACCGGCGACGACATCGCCCGCGTCGCCGCAGTGCGCGAAGGCGCGCCCAACGCCACACTGATCGTGGACGCCAACGAAGGCTGGAGCGCGGAAAATGTTTTGCCAATGGCACATGCGCTCGCCGAATTCGGCGTGGCGCTGATCGAACAACCTCTGCCCGCCAAGGATGACGAAGCCTTGCGCGGCCTCGTCACACCCATTCCCTTTTGCGCGGACGAAAGCGTGCACGGGCTGGAAGGCCTGACGCGGCTTGTGGGGCTGTACGACTATATCAACATCAATCTCGACAAGACGGGCGGACTGACCGAGGCGCTCAGCGTGCTGCGCTGTGCGCGGCGACGCGATCTCAAGGTGATGGTCGGCTGCATGGTAGCGACATCACTCGCCATGGCACCGGCCATGCTGATTGCTCAAGATGCGGAATTTGTTGACCTCGACGGTCCGCTGCTGCTGGCGAAAGACCGCGCACATGGCATCCGGTTTGACGGCAGCATGATGGAACCGCCGGAGCGGGAGCTGTGGGGATGACCCTTGATTGAGCTACTTCACACCGACGCGGGTCATCCAACACGTAATTATCTTCAGAAATTCGCCGCCGGATTCATCCAGACGATTTCCCAGACATAGCCGTCCGGGTCTTCAACGTGACGATTGTACATAAAGCCCAGATCCTGAGCTGGATTCGGATCGGCCCGACCGCCTGCAGCCACCGCCCGAGATACGGTCACATCAACATCATCACGATTATCGACAGTAAGAACGATCATCATCTGGTTATCGCGCCGCGCGTCACCGATCGGGCGGTTGGTGAACACGCTGTATTGATCGTGGGTTAGCAGCATCACCCCGATTTCATTGGAAAACATGAGCGAGGAGGACTTCTCGCCTGAAAACTGCGGATTCAAAGTTCCGCCTAGCGCCTCATAAAACGCCGTCGAAACCGGAAGGTCACGAACGGGCAGATTCACCATCATCATTTTGGACATCAGTTTCACTTTCGTCAGGCACTATCGCCACGCTATTGTCTTGCCACAAAGTAGCTCTACAAAAAGTATCTTAATATCAAGATAGATTCGCAAGGGGATTTTTTGCCATGGACCGTGCTGAATCAGCAGCCAAGCAATGGGCGCGCGAACGCCCTGACTTACCGACGCTGCCTATAGAATTGATTGGCCGCCTACTTGATGCGGCAGAATGCGTAATCCGGGATCATATGAACCCGTTGCTTGCCCAAGCCAACCTGCAGGTGGGCGAGTTCGATGTGCTCACACCACTCAGACGAACCGGCAAGCCCTATATGCTCTCGCCGACACAACTCTATGAGTCGGCGATGATCTCCTCAGGCGGCATGACCAATCGCATAGACCGGCTGGAGCGCGCCGGGCTGGTCGAACGGCTCCCCGACCCGAACGATCGACGCGGCAAGCAGATTGCACTGACGCCAGCCGGAAAGCGCACGATCGACGACCTAATTGGCCCCATGGCGGCACTTGAAGAAAAATTGCTCTCTGTACTGACGTCTTCCGAACAAAAGACACTCAATACACTTCTTAAGAAGTTGGTCACCGCCCTATAGAAGGGCGGTGACGCCATCTATCAAGCGATGTTCAGTACAATCTTCCCGAAATGCGATGCGCCCTGCATGAGCTTCAACGCCTCCGGGAATTCTTCCAGCGAATAGCGTTTGTCGATCACCGGATGAATATCGTTCTGCTCAATCGCCCGCACCATGTCTTCGACCATTTCGCGCGAGCCGACAGTGACGCCTGAAATCTTTGCGTTCTGCGAAAAAATCGCCGCGACGTTGAGGTCTTTGGTCATGCCCGACAGCAAGCCGATCACCGCGATGTGACCACCGAGACGGATCGCCATGATCGACTGCGGGAATGTGTCCGCGCCGCCGACTTCGATGACATGATCGACGCCGCGACCGCCGGTGAGCTTGCGCGCTTCGCTGGCCCAGTCCGGTGTCTTTTTATAGTTGATGAACATATCGGCACCGAGCGCGCGGGCGCGTTCGAGCTTCTCATCCGACGATGACGTGACGATGACGCGTGCGCCTGCCGCCTTGGCAAATTGCAGCGCGAAAATCGACACGCCGCCTGTGCCCTGCACCAGCACGGTGTCGCCCGACTTGAACTTGCCTTCGATCATCAAACCGCGCCATGCGGTGAGACCCGCACATGGCAGGCAGGAGGCTTCTTCGTCACTGAGATTTTTCGGCGAAAACGAGACGCCTTCAGCTGCAACTTTAAGATAGTCAGCCGCGCAACCATCGTAAGGGCCGCCGAGCGCCGCAAGCCGTTCAGGTGTCGGCGCACCGGACACCCAATGCGGGAAGAACGGCGATAGCACACGGTCTCCCGCTTTAAACCGCGTGACACCCGCGCCGACTTCGGCGACTTCGCCCGCACCGCAGCTCAACGGCACGAAGGGCACCTTGCCACCCATATAGGCAACGGTTGCCAGATCGCGGTAATTGAGCGATGCCGCTTTGAGCCGCACGACGACTTCGCCCGGACCTGCCTTGGGCACGTCGCGTGTGACGAGTTTCAGATTTTCAAAGCCGGCTGCGTTCTGCAGTTCCCAAGCGCGCATGATGCGTCTCCCTGTTTTTTGAGTTTCGTTAGGGTAATAACTGCGCGGGTGGCGGCGATTGTCAAATGCGGGATGGTTGACGTTGGGGAGATGGCGAGTCCCCTCTCCCGTTGGGAGAGGGAGGGGCCCATGTCGAAGACATGGGAGGGTGAGGGACTTATTGGTGAAGGAAGAAGCCCCTCACCCTACCCTCTCCCAGAGGGAG
>JAUSLL010000083.1 GCA_030649335.1 Parvibaculum sp.
CGACATCTCATCAGCCGCAACGACTATAAAGCCCGCCGCTCAGTTGCCATGGCCGAGTGGAACAAAATCGTGGCCTGAGCTACACCCGCTTTGCCACTCTTGCACCATTCATGAATTCGATGTCGTTGGGCTGACAGTGCCGCCCAGAGATCCAGAGCCAGCGAGATGAACTTCCGGCCCACTATCGACTCGAATGGTTGCTTGCTAAAAATTGAAGGTCTAACATCGGGGGATGAGCGACAACCTGTGCAAACGCGTTTTTGTCTTCTTGGTGGCATTTGCCCTTTGGGGCGGTGCTATGCCTGTGGCGGCAGAGGCAGCACATTCACATGCCGAATTTTCGCCTGAGACAATATTGAACTCTTCCGTTGCCGAAACCTCGCGTGACACACACGGGGATGGTCTTGCTCATAAATGCGCAGACGGCATCGTTTGCACCCAGACCCTTGCTTGCGCAGCTTTAGCTGCGAGTTGGCAAGTGGCCGAATGGGAACCGGAATGGTTTTCTACCGCAGTTAAAAGGTTGACCAATCGTAACTTTGGTCCCGAACCCACACCACCCATATCCTAATTTGAATTTAGCACGCGTTGATTCCTCAGCTTACTGAGCGTCGGCTGCGTGCACCTTGTCGCTGGCGTTCTTGGTCGGAGATGTTGCTCCGCGCGAGTGAAAAGACATCAGGCCAGCGGCATACTCAGCACAAAAAATCTCATGCTTCTGTGGATTCAACGACCAGTTGAACCTTAGTTGACTGGCGTCGCGCAGGGCAAAGCAATTGGAAGGAAACGACGATGACTAAATTTATCGCTCTTGCTGCGGTGGCAGTTCTCTTGTCCGCAGGTGTCGCTCAGGCGGCATCATATGCACCCCAGCCAGGTGGGAAGGGTATGCAACGTGCCGTGAATGCAAACCCGGGGCAGACAATGTCTGTACCTGGCTGCGAGGCGTCACAAATCTCGCATGCGGGGATGGCACATAGTGCGTTCACTTTCGGAGGCCGCGATGGGCGAAATGCCGCTGCCGTCGACAATGCTTGTCGAAATTCAATTTCGATGAACGGTGAGCGAACACTCTATAGCAAGCGCTGACATAAAAATGAGCCGTCAGCCATCGGCATCTGTCGTGGCTGACGGTACTCAATCTCCGATAAATTCTGAACGAATGTGAGTTATTCAATGCAAAATAGAAATAAGTTGGCTCCACTAGCGGTGGTTCTTTTGGCTTTTGTGCTAACTGGCTGCGCAAGCTCTTACCAAGATGATTTTGACATGCTTGAACAAGTGCAAGCTGCAAAATCCGCGAAGATTGATCTTGCTCAGGCAGCGGACATTGCCAGCCGGGCAGCAAAAGGCATTCCGGTCGAAATCAGGTTTCACTCGCGGCCTGTTGGGCCGTACTACGCTGTCAAACTGCTCGAAAGTGAAGCAACTAACTATGTTGTTCTCGATGCGAACAGTGGCTCAATTTTGACTGTGGAAAGAAAATGGCACCAGGTGCCCTGGTTAAAGCGTCGCAACAGGTCTGAGCGGGTGCATACTCAAAATGCAGATGTTTCGTTAAGTGACGCGATTGCGAAAGCGGAGGCCATTACCGGTGGGAAAGCCGTCGAAATGACGGTCGATAACCAACGTAATCCGCAAGCCTATCAAATCAGCTCAATTCACGATGGTGAGTTTTCGACAACGAAAATTGGGTTTCGCGGCGAATAGCCGTTGGAGAGCAGGGAATGGCGGGTTTTCGGCGTTTGAGTAACATGGTGACGATTGCCCGCCTTTTCTATTTCGGTGTTTTTGCCAAACCGGAAAATTGAAGGGGAAATGCTCATATTTGAGTAAGCGCATTTAAATTGAGATTAATCGACGATGTGGTAGGTCTTAGGGATGGCTAGTCTCGTTGTTCGCAGATTTTTTATGGTGCTTGCCGTCGTGGCGTTTGCAAACGTCTCGACGAACGTATCTGCGCAGGCGCCTTGTGGAACCGTAGATTCCACGATGAATATGTCATCGATGGACCATTCGAAGGGCGATAGTGAGATGCCCTGTAAGAGTGCCAATCCGAATTGTGCGGTTGGTGTTTTGTGCGCAAGCATTATGGCGCCGCCAATGCTGAGCGTATCAATGACTGTTCGGCCTATGACACTCATTGCGGCCTTCAATTGGACCGAGATCCTGCCCAATGGCATTGCTGTTTCGCCCCAACTCGCCCCTCCTAAATCCCTCGTTTGATCGCGCGACCTGCTTAACGGCGGCTCGTGCATTTCCCTCATTCCGTTGGCCGGTTTGTGTCATGCGCTCGCCGCGCCGACGCAGGTCATGAGTATTCACATGTTGTCGAAACGCTGAGTTGTTTCGAGACAACAATGCCCGTTGCATTTTTCGGGCAGAAAACGCTCAACCGGATCGAGGTTCGCGCCGACACCTGGTCGCCCCATGCGTTGGCAACATGATCAAATTTGCTGCGGGCTGGTTTCATCCCCTCGGCACAGGATGGATTGCAACATGTCTACTAAACATCTCGGCTTTACGCTTCTGGCGGCCCTCACAATCGGTGCGTCACTTTCCGCAACGCCTGTGTTTGCAGCAACCTCTGACTATCAATTTGTACTTGTAGCGGCTGATGCCGCGGGTCCGAAAACAACCGACGTCACGGTGAAACTTTCTCACATGCCGGATGGCGACGCGGTAATTGACGCTGTCATATTCGAGACAAAAGCGGATATGGCCCCCTCCGGAATGGCCGGTATGTCCGGACAGACTTCTAAAGTGCAGACCGGTACGACACCCGGGACCTATATCATTCGAACGGAAACATTGATGGGTGGCACTTGGGCCATGGCTCTTGCCGCAAAAGTTCAGGGTGAAGCTGAGACCGTACGGGGCATCATTCACTTTGAGGCAAAGTGAGATGAAGTTCCCCATTTTCGGCCGACAATTCATCGGTCAGTGGATACCAAAGCGCAAGCTTGGGTATCTTCGGGTGCTCGTCATTGCACCAGCGTTGCTCGTTGCACTGCCATCGATTGCATCGGCAGGGATGGACGAAGCGCTGCCTGGCGCAACTGTCGAGAGCGTCCTGTCATTGGCTCAGCGGCTAAGTCCGGAGCTGGTTGCGCGGGCGCTTGATGCTGACGCTGCGCGATCCCGCATTGAAATCGCCTCGGCCCTTCCTGACCCGACCATTCGTATCACGGACGATGAAATGCCGCGCGCCAGTGGTCCGAGACAGACGATGCTCGTCTACGGCATTGAGCAGAGGTTCCCGCTTTGGGGAAAGAGGGATTTAATGAGGGCCATCGCGACGGCCGAAGCAGATCGCTTTAGCGCGCAAATTCACGCGTCGGATGCGGAACTTACCGAACGTGTCAAAGTCGCGTTCGCTGCCTATTACTACGCGACGCATGCTCTCGCCGTCAGCCGGCAACTTCAGAGATCCAATCGTAAAATTCTGGCGACCCGGCGGAGCCAATATACTCAGAACAGCGGAAGTCAGAGCGACGCTTTAAGATCTGAAATTGACGGATCGCGTATCGAGGCCACGATCATAAAGCTGACATCTCAGGTGAATGCGGCGCGAGGCAGTTTGAACGCCCTGTTGCTGCGCCCCCTGAACGCACCATTGGCAGCAGCGACATCCTTACCACCCATTCCGGAGGAAGAGGCACTGGACGCCGAGCATCTTGCCGTTCGGGCATTGTCGGGCAACCCGATGCTCCGCGCTGATTTGGCGGATATACGCGGCGCGGAGGCAAAGCAGGATTTGGCGCAAAAATCCTGGTATCCGGACATTACATTGGGCGTGAGTGCCATTGATCGTAGAAACAACGGACCGACCGGATACGTCGCTTCATTAGGAATTGATGTGCCTCTCCAATGGGGGCTGCATAAAGCGACTACTCGCGAGGCCACAGCTACGCTTGGCGCTGAGCGGGCGGACCGCGATGCGCGTCAGGTTGAGTTGCGACAGGCCATTGCGGAGGCGGCAGCGGCGCTTGAAAGCTCAAATCAAACCAGAATTTTGTATGAGACCAAGTTGCTGCCACAGAACAAAGCCTTGTTGCGAACCGGCATGGCGTCCTACGCAGCCGGAAAAATGAATATGGCAACCGTCCTTGAGGCGGAACTCGCCTTCTACCAAACCCAAATGGAATTCCTCTCTGTGGAATTTGAAACGCAGCGCCAGCTCGCAACAATCGAGCGGCTCGTTGGAGAGAAACTATGACCAGAAATGTAATGCTGGAACTTGCGGGCATTGCGATTGTGTCGGGCCTCTTTGTACTGTCCGGCGCCGTTTTCCTTCCCGCTGAGACATGGGGTAGTTCGCATGACTTAAGTGAGCCGCTTTACTATCAGGACGGATCGGGCAAACCATCTTATTCCGCGACGCCGAAGGCGGATGAGAATGGACAGGCTTATGTACCGATCTATGAGGACAAGCCGCTAGCTCAACCTGAGGGGCCAGCATCGGGTAGCTCAGCGTCCAGAACAGATCCAATCAGCAGTGAAGGCAAGATTCTCTACTACCGAAATCCGATGGGGCTGCCGGACACGTCTCCTACGCCCAAAAAAGATTCCATGGGGATGGACTATATCGCGGTTTACGCCGATGAAGCGGGTGATGACAGCGGCGCAGTTCGTATCAGCCCGGCAAAGATCCAAACTCTCGGCGTGCGAACTGAAGTGGTTGCAATGCGGCCGGTGGACCGATCAACGCGTGTTGTCGGGCGCGTTGTCGTTGATGAGGCGAGAGTGGTGACTATTGATCCCCGCTTTGAAGGTTGGATCACCAAGCTCTTTGCCAACACGACCGGCGTGTCTGTCAAACGGGGCGAGCCACTGTTTGCGGTCTATAGCCCGGAGGTTGCGCTCACCGAAGAAGAATATTTGATAGCCGCAAGCGCCGGTGGTGCTTCTGTGATCGGTTCCGGCGACATGAAAAGCGCAACGCTGCGCAAGCTGAAATATATGGGTATCCCCGACGAGGAAATTTCCCGACTGAGACGGACCGGCGTTGCTAATCAGGAAATCATCTATCGCTCACCGACGAGCGGCACAGTCTTGGAGAAAAATGCCCTTGAAGGCATGAGATTCAATGCGGGCAGCTCGTTGTTCCGGATTGCCGATCTCTCGTCGGTGTGGGTGCTGGCCGATGTCTTTGAACAAGATATTTCAGCGATCCGTATAGGTGATCCGGTCAGGATCACAATAGACGCCTTTGATGAGCGGGCGATTTTGGGCGAGGTTTCGTTCATATATCCCACAGTCGAGAGCGCTACCCGTACAACAAAAATTCGGGTCATCGTACCCAATGCCGACCTTCTTTTGAGAGACCAGATGTATGCCACTGTCGAAGTGACGTCGTCTGAGCCCGGCCGCGATGTCCTGTCTCTGCCGACATCGGCCATTCTCGACAATGGTAAAGAACAAGTCGTTCTCGTCGATAGGGGGGAAGGAAAATTCGAACCTCACAGCGTCGAAATTGGAACGCGGAATGGCGCCTATGCGGAGGTTTTGCGTGGTGTTGAGCGGGGTGACAAGGTTGTCGTCAGTGCAAACTTTCTGATCGATTCAGAAAGCAACTTGCGCGCCGCGCTCAAAAACTTCACCGCCCCCGATCAGGAGGGTAACCAGCCATGATCGCACGCATCATCCGGTGGTCTGTGGCCAACCCGTTTCTCATTATCATGGCAACCTTGTTCACGATCGGCGGCGGGATCTATGCCGTCATTCACACGCCTTTGGACGCCATACCCGACCTGTCGGATACGCAGGTAATCGTTTACACGAATTACCCAGGGCAAGCCCCGCAGGTCGTTGAAGATCAAGTCACCTATCCGCTGACGACGGCCCTCTTGAGCGTGCCCCGGGCAAAAGTCGTTCGCGGGTTTTCTTCTTTCGGCGTTTCGTTTGTCTATGTCGTTTTTGAAGACGGCACTGACCTGTACTGGGCCAGAAGTCGCGTACTTGAATATCTGAACTTCGCCTCATCCAGATTGCCCGCCGGATTGGCGCCTTCGCTTGGTCCGGATGCAACCGGTGTGGGCTGGGTCTATCAGTATGTCGTACAGGGTGCAGGGAGATCACTCGGTGAACTCCGCTCCCTTCAGGATTGGTCCGTCAGATACCAGCTTGCAAAGGCCAAGGGCGTTGCCGAGGTGGCGAGCGTCGGCGGATTCGTGAAGCAGTATCAGGTGGTCGTGGACCCTCAGAAGCTTCAAGCCTACGGCGTCTCGCTGCCTGAGGTGGTCGCCGCCATTCGGTCAAGTAATAGTGATGTTGGTGGCCGCACCATCGAGATGGCGGAAACGGAGTATATCTTGCGCGGGCGTGGATATCTTCACGGCGCCTCCGATATTGCTGAAATTGTACTCAAAGCCAAAGGCGGTACGCCTGTTCGCGTCACTGACATAGGCCGTGTTGAAATCGGGCCTGATGAACGGCGCGGTATTGCGGAACTCAATGGTGAGGGTGAAGTTGTCAGCGGTATTGCCTTGCAACGGGATGGCGAGAATGCGCTCTCGGTCATCAACAACGTCAAACAGAAGATTGCGGAATTTGCCGGCAGCCTGCCGGACGGCGTGACGATATCCGCTGTTTATGATCGCTCGGACCTGATCGAGCGCGCGATTGAAACCCTGAAGGGGACTTTGCTGGAAGAAAGCATAATTGTTGCGTTCGTCTGTGTGATTTTCCTGCTTCATGTACGCAGTGCATTGGTCGCCATCATCATGTTGCCCATCGGCGTACTGATCGCAATGTCTTTGCTCCACATGCTCGGACTTAGCTCAAACATAATGAGCTTAGGCGGTATTGCGATTGCGCTGGGGGCGATGGTGGATGGTGCCATTGTCATGATTGAGAATGCTCACAAGCATCTCGAGCGGGCGTCTCCTGGTGCATCCCGTTTGAAGATCATCACCGATGCGGCAGTAGAGGTTGGGCCGGCTCTGTTCTTTAGTCTGGCCATCATCACGGTATCGTTTCTGCCCATCTTTACGCTTGAAGCTCAAGAAGGGCGCTTGTTCAAACCGCTGGCCTTTACCAAAACATTTGCGATGGGCGGAGCGGCGCTTCTTTCGATAACGCTCGTGCCGGTGTTGATGCTGATGTTCGTGCGGGGACGCATTATACCGGAACGCCGCAATCCTCTGAACCGAGCCCTCATTTGGATCTATAGGCCGATCATCGCTACCGTTCTGAGAGCGAAAGTGGCAACGGTGGTTGCGGCTGCACTGATTATAGCGATCACCCTGTGGCCCGTGACCCGCATCGGCAGCGAATTCATGCCGACACTTAATGAGGGGACATTGATGTATATGCCGGTCGCCTTACCCGGCCTTTCGGTGACCAAGGCTGCGGAACTTCTTCAGGTTCAGAACAAAATCATCAAGGGATTTCCTGAAGTTGAATCGGTTTTTGGCAAGGCAGGTCGTGCAGCGACGGCAACCGATCCGGCTCCGATCGAGATGTTTGAAACTATCATCAATTTGAAGCCGGAGGCGGATTGGCGACCGGGCGTGACCATCGACTCACTTGTCGCGGAGATGGACAAGGCTCTTCGTTTTCCAGGAGTGAGCAATGCCTGGACCATGCCGATCAAAGCGCGAATTGATATGCTGTCAACGGGTATCCGAACGCCTGTTGGTGTGAAGGTTTATGGACCGGAGTTGAAAGGCATCGCGAGTTTGTCGCGTGAAATCGAAGCTGTGATCCGTAAAGTGCCTGGGACGACAAGTGCCTTCGCCGAGCGGTCAGAAGGCGGATACTACCTCCAGATCGATCCCGACCGGACCGCTCTCGCCCGCTACGGAATCACGATGGACGAATTTCAATCCACCGTGGCGACCGCAATGGGAGGGGAAACAGTGACGACTGCGGTCGAAGGTCGTGAGCGCTATAGTGTGAATGTCCGCTATCCGCGGTCCTTGCGCGACAACCCTCAGAGCATCGCCTCTCAGGTTCTCGTTCAGAACAGTGCAGGCGTGACCATTCCGCTTGGTCAGATCGCGAAATTGTCGATCACCCAAGGACCGTCAACAATCAGAACTGAAGGTGCGCAGCTCGTCAGTTACATCTTTGTGGATATGCACGGTCGGGACCTTGGCGGCTATGTCAATGAGGCCCAGCGAATGGTGGCGTCGGACGTGACAATGCCCGCGGGTTATCACATAGAGTGGAGTGGTCAATTTGAGTATTTGGAACGGGCGAAGGCGCGGCTTTCTGTCGTGGTGCCCGTTACGCTCATTATCATTTTTGTCCTTCTCTATCTGAATTTTGGCCGGATGACGGAATCCCTCATCGTCATGTTGTCAGTCCCCTTCGCGCTCGTTGGCGGCATCTGGTTGATGTGGTGGATGGGATTCAACATGAGTGTCGCGGTAGCCGTCGGCTTTATCGCATTGGCCGGTGTGGCTGCAGAAACCGGCATCGTCATGTTGATCTACCTTGATCAGGCATTGGAGAAAATCACTCGCGAGTGCGTCGCCGCTGGTCGGGCGCTCACAAGTGGCGATATTCACCACGCCATAATGGAGGGGGCGGTAGAGCGCGTGCGGCCAAAGATGATGACCGTCACGGCCATTATGGCCGGCTTGGTGCCCATATTGTGGAGTACCGGTGCAGGGTCTGAAATCATGCAGCGGATTGCGGTGCCAATGGTCGGCGGCATGATCTCTTCGACAATCCTGACGCTCGTTGTCATCCCTGTCATTTATGCAAGTGTGAAGGGACGCCAACTCGTCAAATCATGAGATGAGGACAGAACGGGGATGTGAGGATTGACGAGGGCGATCCCTATTATTTGACGATTCTGACGTGCCCCGGACTCATTGTCTTCGAAGTCTCGCCTCTGCTGGCTAGGTGTATCTAGAGGCTTAGAACGTCTCCTGCGATGTGGGAGGGCGCATTTTTGTGCCTCACGCCCGGCGGCAAGCGCCAGATTCCGCAAGATGTAGCCACACCAGAAATGCTAATAGGTCTCATTGACGTGAAAGTGTGAATGCGCCTTATATGCGTCAATTGTAATTGATCAATCGGATATACCGCGCGGACAGTGCCGCTCCGACTTCTCTTTCTCCGACAACTTTGCTTGATAGGTGGCTTGATGCGCTCTGTCCGATCCATGAACCGTTCACTTGGCATCACGACTGCTATTTTCGTCGGCAGTCTCATTGCTCCGTCCATTCTGTCCGATGGGGCGGCATATGCGGCAGCGATCAAAGTTTATTCGCCTTATGTCGAGAAGGGGGAGACGGAGATCGAGTATCAAGGCTATCGCACTTTCGACAGTGACAGCGCCAAGAACAATGAACAAAAAAACAAACTTGGTCTCGGCTACGGCGTCACTGACTATTGGGCGACGGAGATCTATGGCATCTGGAAGAAGTCACCCGGCGGCAAAACACAGTTTGACGCGACAGAGTGGGAAAATAGATTTCAGTTAACCGACCGCAAAGCCTATTTCGTCGATCTCGGCTTTCTCATCGAATATGAGCATGTCCGCGATCGTCAGAATGATGCCGACGAACTCGCCTTCGGTCCGCTACTGGCAAAAGACATTGGTCGGACCACCACGACAGCCAACTTTATCCTTGAGCGCCAGCTTGGAGCTAACGGAGCCAGCGGTGTAGCATTCACTTATCGCCTGCAAGAACGTTGGAGATTGTACGAAGCCTTTGAACCGGCAATCGAAGCCTATGGCGAATTAGGTGACGTCCGAAACTTTGAATCTCCCAATCGTCAGGAACATATGATTGGTCCTGTGGCACAAGGTACGTTCCGCAATCTTGGGTCGTTGCCGGGGAAACTTAAATACAACGTCGGCTACCTATTCGGCGTTACGAGTGCCACTGCGTCCGGCACCCTGAAGAGTGTCATTGAATACGAAGTGCGATTCTGAATGCCGTTGCTCATATGTCGAAATGAGATCGTAATCCGCTCATCACAAACAAGTGTGTGAGAAATGGACGCTTACTTCTGTTCCCGGCACTGTCAGCCCAAATTGCCCGCTCCGCCCCTTTTTGGAGTTTGCCTGTCGGCATAATCCAGCGGAAAAACCCTTTCCGGTATTTTGATTCATCACCCGAAGTAATCCGCCTGGCGGTGATGATGTATGTCCGGTAGCCACTGTCGCTTCGCAATATCGAGGATCTGCTGGCGGAACGTGGCATCGATATTTGTCATGAGACCGTTAGGCTATGGTGGAACCGCTTCGGCCCGATATTCGCTGCCGAGATTCGCAAGAAATGATTGAGTCATATGAAGGGGCATACACACTGGCGCTGGCATCTCGATGAGGTTTACGTGAAGATCAACGGCGAGATGCACTATCTGTGGCGAGCTGTCGACCATGAAGGTGAAGTTCTGGAAGTCTTTGCCACAAAGAAAAGGGACAAAGCTGCAGCAATGAAGTTCATGAAGAAGCTCATGAAACGGCATGGTTGTGCCCAGGTGATCACCACTGATGGTCTCCGTTCGT
>JAUSLL010000087.1 GCA_030649335.1 Parvibaculum sp.
CGGTCACCCACCGCAAAGCCGGACACCTCATCACCAAGCGACACCACGTCAGCGACAAACTCATGCCCGAAGCAGAAGGGATCCCGCGTCTGAAACTTGCCTTGCAGATAGGCGACGTCTGCATCGCAAATCGACAATGCCACCGGTCGCACCAGCGCGTCACTCGCCGTCAGCAAAACCGGTTCCGGCACGTCGTCGTGCCATTCCATCTGCCCCGGTCCCATCGCCATCAATTGCCGCATCGCGCAAACCTTCCATGAGAGGCGCACGGGCCGACGGAGGGCGGGCGCGCGATTTCTGTTGCCGGAAAACTCGCAGCGGGGCAGCATTGGAGCAAGTGTCACATTCGACAATAAACGGGGATATTCCGCCATGACAAGCAAACCATGAAAATCGTCGAAATTCTGGTCCTCACAGGTGCCATGCCGTCGAGTATCACCATCACCCATGATGTACTCACCACAGCCAACCGCCTGCGCCGTATCGCGGGCCGTGCACCGATATTCGACATTCGCATCACCGGCTCCGGTGGCCGCACCGCTCGCGCCTTCCTCGGCGACACAACAGTTGCCGACGCCAGCGACACACCCGCCGACCTCATCATCGTGCCGGGCCTCGGCCTCACCAACGAAACAGATGTCACCGCGCTTTGCACACGACGAGACGCCCAAGCCGCCAAAAAGCAGATCGTTGCTGCAGTTGCGCGTGGGGCGGAAGTCGCAACCGCCTGTTCCGGTGTCTTTCTGTTCGCGGATGCCGGCATCCTCGCCAGCCGGCGCGTCACCTCGACATGGTGGCTCGCACCTGTCTTTCGTGCCCTCCATCCCGACATCGCCCTCGATGTGGATGCCCTCGTGGTGCGCGATGGACCTGTGACAACAGCAGGTGCCGCCATGGCGCAAATGGATCTGATGCTGGCACTTGTCGCTGCTCATGCGGACGCCGCGCTGGCGCGTCAATGCGCCCGCTATCTGTTGCTCGATGCCCGCCGCAGCCAGTCGCGTTACATGGCGCTCGCTTTCCTCGCCGCCGCCGATCCCCATGTCGCCACCGCCGAGGCTTGGGCCCGCAAGCGATTGCACAAGGATTTCTCAATCGAGGACATGGCATCCGCAGCGGGCCTCGCGCCGCGCACCTTTGCCCGCCACGTCGAGCGTGCCAGCGGTCTCTCGCCGGTTCGTTTCCTCCAGCGTCTGCGTATCGAAGTGGCGCTTGAACTACTGGAAACGACGAAACTCTCATTTGATGAAGTCGCCCGCCGCGTCGGCTACGCAGAACCCTCAACGCTACGCCGCATCATCCGCCGCGACGCAGGCGAAGCGCCAAGCCGCCTGCGCAGCCCTGCACCGCGACGCGCGGTAGGGCGGGGGTGATCCGATTGCATGCAGGCTCCGTAAAGAATGCACATCCAATCATTCATTGCGGGGCCACATGCACTATCAACGGGCGTCAATCCGAAACGCTGCCATTACGACCCTTTTGCTCGCATCACTCTGTGCAGTACCGTCCCGCGCCGACGCGTCAACCGATTTTGAAAAAGCTCATGCGCTCTATGGCGACAGCATCGCTTTCGACATCTATCGTAACGGCACACTGGTCGGGGAGCAGACAGTTCGCTTCTCCAAAAAGCGCGATGAACTCGCCGTCGATATCAACTTCAAGCTGTCGATCAAGGCGCTCTACATCACCTTCTACGAAATGACATACACATCCCAATCACTTTGGCAGGACGGCAAACTCGTATCGCTCACGGCACGAACAGATCGCAATGGCGAAAAAACAGCTGTTAATGCTATAGCCAAAGGATCAAATCTCGTTGGCGACGGACCGGCAGGTAATTTTTCCACACCGCTCGGCATCTATCCCACCGATCATTGGAATGCAGGTGTCGTCGGTAGCACCCAACTCGTGAATACGATCAACGGCCGCGTCAACGACATCCGCCTTGTGCCCGGCGGACCGGAAAAAATCGCGACCAATCGCGGCACGGTCGAAGCGATGCACTATAAGTATGAAGGCGAGATCAAGAACGAAGTCTGGTACGACGCAGCAGGGCGCTGGGTTCATATGTCATTCTTCGGTGACGACGGCTCGCTCATCGAATTTCGCTGCCGCCAGTGCATTCCGTCCTCAAGCTCTCTTGCTGATTAGGAAGTGCCCGACATCGATCCGGCCTGTGCGGAATCCGCCTTCGCAATAGCAAAGATAGAAAAGCCACATCCGGCGAAAGCGTTGGTCAAAGCCCAGTTTGGCAATACGCGGCCATGCGGCAGAAAAACGCTCACGCCATTGTGCCAGCGTCTTCGCATAGGACAGGCCGAAAAACTCCCGTCCCTCCAGGGTTAGTCCCTGACCGTTGATCTCTTTCGTAAGGGCCTCGTGCGAAGGCAACATGCCACCGGGAAAAATATAGCGCTGAATAAAATCAATGCGACGGCGGTAGGTCTGAAACAATCCGTGGTCAATGGTGATGATCTGCAACGCGGCGCGACCACCCGGCGTTAGCCGTTGATTGAGAATATTGAAATAAACCGGCCAGTTTTCTTCGCCCACTGCTTCGAACATCTCGATAGAAACGATCTTGTCGAACTCGCCCTGAACGTGACGATAATCCTGCAATCGAATTTCAACCTGTGTGGCGAGGCCTGCGCGCTGCATGCGTGCATCCGCGTAGCGCTTCTGCTCTTCTGAGAGCGTCAGTCCGAGAACGTTGACACCATATTCGCGCGCCGCCACCTCGGCAAATCCGCCCCAGCCGCAGCCGATCTCCAGCACGCGATCACCGGGCTTCAGACCGAGACTGTCGGCCAGCGAACGGTACTTGCGGAGCTGCGCGGCATCCATATCGGTTTCATTCTCATCAAACAAAGCCGACGAATAGGTCATGCCCGGGTCAAGCCATTCCTCATAGAAGTCATTACCGAGGTCATAGTGGAACGCGATATTCCGTCGCGATCCTTCGAGCGTATTGGCATTGCGTCGATGACGCAGATGGCCGATGAATTTGATGATACCGGCAGTCAGCTTGTTGGGCTGAAACGCGTCGAGATTGGCAAGGCCAAGATCAATCAACTGCGGCAGCGTATCGCTCGACCAATCACCGTCCATAAAGGACTCTGCGATAGCCATGTCACCTTTCACAATCAGGCGACGCACCACGCGCCAGTTGTGCAACACAATCTGCGCCGACGGCTCCGTGTCAGACGAGGTGCGATAAATCGTTCCGTCCGGAAATTCTACCTGCAGCGAACCGACCTTCATTTGGCCGAGCACGAGCATCAGTATTTTCTTGGCAATCATGATATGTCCCTCTCGCGGAACTCTGAACGGGAAGATGATATTTTTTTCTCGGCCGCCACGCGCGGCACCAACGGCACACGCTTCAGCCACAGGCGCAGCGCTTCAAAATGAATACTGAGCGTCACCTTAAGCGTCATCAGCGGATAGCGCAGAAATGTCATGACCAGCGCGGCGTCAGACATTTCCCGCCGCTCGCCGGCAAAACGCGCAGTCAGCACCGGCTCACCGTTGGACCGCATGATGATCGCCATGCGCAGATCATCACCGGGTTCGTTAAGGTCGAAATCATATGTCGCGTTCATGCTGGTGAAGGGCGACACAGGCATACGCTTGGACGCGCTCTGTCTGCCATTCGCATCAAGCACGTAAGTATGCTTCTCGCCGAATGTATTGCTGACTTCATGCAAGGTCGCGAGCCATTTGCCATTGCCGTCAAAGCAATAGTAAACCGTCAGCGGATTGAACACATAGCCGAAAATGCGCGGGTAGCAGAGCACCCGCACCTGTAAGCTCTCTGTTGAAAATCCGGCGCGCCGCACATGACCCGCCGCCCATTTCTTAAGCCCCCGCGCCTCACCGTCCCCGTGATCGCATTCACGGAAGGAGAGGGGTGCCGCTCGGTTAAAGCCGAACATCCAGCTGCGCGCGTCAAGCGCCTCTGCTTCATCAAGGTCCAGCAGCAACGAGAAAACGCGATAACGAAAAGCATGCCGCTTCGGACTGCGCCGGATGTGCTCAATCGTGCCTTCATAGAGACAAGAATGATCCGTCATCAGCGAGCCATCTCCAGCGAGGCGTCCACATGAATCCGCGACTTCTGCGCCGACGGTGCCCATGGCCGTCTCGCGCCTGTCAATGCTTCACCAACGGCCAGACCTGCCTGCAACGCGTCTTCGTGAAACCCGTAGCCGAAATAGGAACCGCAGAACCAGGTCCGGTCGCGTCCTTGCAATGACCAGAGATCAGCCTGCGCCGTCATCGCCGCACGGTCAAACAAAGGATGCCGATAGGAAAACCGGCGTATCACCGTGTCAGGCCGCGGCGCCACATGCGGGTTAAGCGTCACAAACAGCGGATGCTGCTTATCAAGCCCCTGCAACTCATTCATCCAATAGGACACCGTGAGATTTCGGTTCTCGGCCTCATCACTTTCGCCGATATAGTTCCAGCTCGACCAAACCCGACGACGCTTCGGCATCAGCCGCTCGTCACTGTGCAATACGGTCTCGTTGTCCGTATAACGAAAGCTGCCGAGCAACATTTGTTCCGACACGCTGGGCGCATCAAGCAGGGCGAGCGCATCATCGGCGTGAGCCGCAATTACAATTTCATCGAACGTGACGCGCTCGCCACTCTCCAGCAGCAAATCAACACCATCCGGTTTGCGGAAAACACGACGAACGCCGGTATGACGGATTTTGTCTGCAAACGGTGCCGTCAGCCGTTTGACATAAGCCTTGCTGCCGCCGTCCACAGTCCGCCATTGCGGCCGGTTGACGAAATTCAGCAACCCGTGGCTCTCGAAAAAATGTACAAAACTCGCCAGCGGAAATTCGAGCATGTCGCGCGCCGTCGTGGACCAGATCGCAGCCCCCATCGGCAAAATATGATCGCTCACAAAGGCCTGCGAATAATTTTCCGCCCGCAAGAAGTCGCCAAGCGTCACATGCAGATATTCCGCCCGCACCGCCATAGCCGGTGCACTTTTGTAGAAGCGCATAATATCGGCGAGCATCGCCCAAAACCGGCTGTTGAGAAAATTCCGCCTCTGGCCGAGCAACCCGTTGAGGCCGGTGCCCGCATATTCAAACGCGCCACCATCGACCGACGCACCAAAGCTCATCTGCGAGGCTTTGGTCGGCACATCGAGATGCTTAAATAGCGCCACAAGATTGGGATAGTTCACGTCATTGTAAACGATGAACCCGGTATCCACGTCGAGGTTCCCGTGCGCTGCACCGCTGTTCACCGTGTTGGAGTGGCCACCGACATGGTCGCCGCTCTCAAACACCGTGATGTCATGGTGCTTATCGAGCATCCAGGCTACCGACAGACCCGCGATGCCCGAGCCGATGACGGCTATTTTGCGACGCGGGGCAGGGGCGAACGTTTCATATGGCAAGGGGGCAGCCTCCTCATGGGTTCTATGAAGGTCTACGCCGTCTCATCTGTGCCGGATCACTCCGGCCCCCCAAATCCCCCGGCAAACCCGAAAGTGATCCACGGTCTTGTCATGCACGTAAGCCCTACTATAGCGCCCTTGACCGGAAACCTGTTCATATGCCCGCCATTCGTCCATATTTGCGTCTCGTGACGGCCCCCGGGGCCGCGCCGCCACACAACGGGAATCGCATAGCTTTCATGCCGGAGCGCACAACCGACACATCCGCGGCCAATGATCTGGCGACCAATGATCTGGCGAAATGCCTCTCTGCTGTCGCGGCGCATCAGGACCGCAGGGCCTTTCGCACATTGTTTGATCATTTTGCCCCGCGCGTCCGCGCCTATGGCATGCGTCTGGGTTGCACGCCGCAGCAGGCCGAGGAACTGGCGCAGGAAACAATGGTCAAGGTCTGGCGCAAAGCCGGGCTGTTCGATCCCGCCAAAGCCGCGCCTTCAACCTGGATTTTCCGCATCGCGCGTAACCAGCGCATTGATGCTTTCCGCCGCGAGTCCCATCCGGAGTTCGATCCCAATGATCCCGGCCTCGTGCCCGACGAAGAAATACCGGCCGATCAACTGATCGAGCAGCGCCAATCCGGCGAAGCATTGCGTCTCATGCTCGAAACGCTGCCCGAAGAACAAAAGCTTCTGCTTCACATGTCCTTCTATCAGGACATGTCGCACAGCCACATTGCCGACAAACTCAATCTGCCGCTCGGCACAGTAAAATCCCGCCTGCGCCTCGCTATGGGCAAGCTCAAGACCCGTCTCACCGAACCGCACGCCATTTCGACCGAAGAGTTCGATACATGAATATCCAGCATCACATTTCAGAGGACACCTTACTTGCCTATAGTGCCGGCAATCTCAGCGAGGCATGGGGCCTCATGGTTGCGACCCATCTGGCGCTTTGCCCGTCCTGTCGTGCCCGCGCGCATGAAGCCGAAAGCATCGGCGGCGCTCTGCTCGACGCACTGGCACCCGCCGGAACAAGCGACGATTCAGCCTTCGCCGCTCTGATGCAGTCAATCGACGATATGCCTATCGAAGTTGCGCAGCCCACCGTGCGCGCCGCACCATCCGTGCTGCCGGAGCCTTTGAGGTCCTATGTCGGCGGCGATCTTTATGCGCTGCGCTGGAAGCGTCTCGGCATGGGCGTCTATCACCTCCCCATCAAAACGCGCGACGGCAAGGCCAGCGCCCGCCTGCTCAAGGTGCCCGCCGGTCGTCCGGTGCCGCTGCACAGCCACACAGGCGAGGAGATGACACTCGTCCTCGTCGGCTCGTTCCATACCTATCAGGGTAATTTTCAGCGCGGCGACATCGAAACCGCCGACGCCAGTGTCGAGCACATGCCCATTGCCGCCCCCGGTGAAGATTGCATCTGCCTTGCCGTCACAGACTCGCCGCTACGCTTCCGCAGCCTCGCAGCGCGGATAGTTCAGCCGTTCATAGGGATATGAGGCCTGAAGCGAACCAGGGCAAATGCATCGATTTGCTCCAGCGATATCTACAACGGCGACGTTCACTATCTTATCTTCAAATCTTAAGCGGAAGGCGTACCGGCCCAGAACGGCTGTTCTTGCTTCACTTCCAAGCACGGAACGGCTTGATCGCAATTTGGGGTATTGAAATATCCATATAAGTAAAAAAAAGCCGTCACTCGATGGTTGCCATCTAAAATTTCATAACCTTCCGGCGTAGAGAGTAGAATTACCGGCTTCGGATATGTGCCGTGCTCTTTCAAATAGTCAACACAACGGTCTAAACGTTCCTTGCTATCTGACATCCCAGAATAAGGAGTAAGTTGACCAAAATAGTGAGTTTGCACCAGACCAATAATTGTCTGAAATGCCGATCGTGTTAAAGCGCTAGGGGTTAATTCAATCTCAGTTTTTTCCCAAGTCATCGATTGGAAATATTCGAACGGTCGATCAAGCCCGAAAATGTAACGCCAATCTCTATTTGCAGAAGGCGGCCATCCGAAACGTTGATAATGCGGAACCAACCATACCTCGATCACTTCATCGGGCATATTGGGCAAGTCAGGTTTAAGAATCTCTAGGGCCATGGTTTTTTTCAGCAGATTGACGAACAGCCGACAATTTCTTTCTCGACTAGTTTTAGTCCATTTCTCGACCATGGATTGTTCCAAAACGAACGGTCAGTAACCAGCCGTCTTTTCGGAGGACGAAAAATCCGCTCTTCGAACAAGTTGGCGGAGAGGGTGAGATTCGAACTCACGGTGGACTTGCACCCACGCCAGTTTTCAAGACTGGAGCCTTAAACCACTCGGCCACCTCTCCGTGAGGGCAATGGCTACAGGGTTCCGACCAAATCCTCAAGCCCGAGATTGTCGTGGCGCATCACTTTTTAGCCCTGTCGCGGTGCAATTTCCCGCCAGCCATGCAGCACCGTCTGGGTTGCTTTGGACCATGCCCAATAATGGCCTTGAAATGGCTGGTCATACGTCCGCGAAATGGGTAGGGCGCTCAGGTGGCACAGCAGCAAGGTTCCCACCGCACCATGCGCGACGATGGCGATGTCGCCCGGAAGGTCGTTGCTTGCGATCCCTTCGAATACTCCGCGCACACGTGTTTGCGCATCAATGGCACGCTCCCAGCCACGCACGCTTTCATGCGGTTGCGCGAAAAAAGCGTCCGCCACTTGCTCGAACTCCGCAGGGGGCAGAAAGCCCGTCGCACTCCGGTCGTTCTCATGCAGCGCTTGTATCGCCGAAATATCAAGCTCATGCCTGCGGCCTAGTATTTCGGCAGCTTCGATCGCCTTCGTCTCGGCACTTGACCAGATGAATTTCACACCGCGCATAGCATCCGACGCCGCAAACCTCGTCATGCGCGCAACGCCATTATCCGACAGATGCCATTCAGGCACGGGAAGCGCGGGGTCCACGATGACTTCGGGATGAGTAATGAAATAGATCGTGCTCAATCGGCAATCTTCTTCCGTCTTTCACCGCACCGGATTTTCGTCGAACGAGTGGGCAATGGCAGGCAGAGAAGTGGACACTACAGTGGAGTCCGGATTTTCCGTGAAAAATGCGCAAGCGATGATCAGCGGAACCAGAAACTGCCGCGACGAGACGGCTTTCGACATGAACTGGCTTTCCCGATGAATTTGGCGGCTGAGAGGGGGTTCCGGGCCACACCCCCCACCACTTTACGGAAAACCGAGTGTTTCCGCGCTGAATTCGGAGGCAAGAGACCTTCTAGACCCGCTCAACAGACCCGGCAAGCCTGTCTCGGTGGTCAAAAACCAAGGTCTTCCTGCAATTCCCTTTTGCCAGAGCGACATATGATTGCCAGAATGGCACAAAATAGGGTGAAAAACCCATGAGGGGATTAGTTACTAGGGGGAGTTAGTTACGTGGGTGTGAATCTTACATCAACTTGGATTCCGCTGAGCCTGCTTTTGGTGCTCAGCCTCTATATGTTTGTACTGTTTCAGAGGGAGCGCCGCGAAGCGGCTGCCTATGAGGCAGCGGGCGGGGACACCGGGCATGGGCACGACGCCAATGCCCTGATGGCCGTTGCCACAGCGTCTCATGCACCTGCCGCGCATGGTCACGATCACGCGGCTCCGGCCGCCCACGGTCATGATTCCCACAGCCACGCACCCGCCGCTCATGCGGCTCCGGCGAAAGCGGCGCTCAAGTGGCGCACGGCTCATATCTGGTTGCCCTTCATCGCTGGCTTCGGCTGGCAGGCCTATCTCGACATCATCCGTCCGATGCTCGAAAAGGCCGGCAGCTAATACACAGTTTACGGATAAAAAAACAGGCTGCCCTTCATAGGTGCAGCCTGTTTCTTTGCGTTCGCCACTTTGATTATGTAAATGTCGTCAGAGCAGCGACAGGTCGGGCACTTCGCCGCCTTGCGCCATCCCCAGAATACCGTCGATCAAACGACCCGCATCGTTGACGCCACCATACTTCAGCAACATATGGGCTTTGGCCACCATGTCATTATGGCTGAGCGGCGCTTCAGGATCGCCCTTGGCATTGGTGCGTGTCGCCTCAATGGCGCTACCGTCGTTGAATTCCACACGCACAGACGATCCCCAGTTGCGGGGATAGGCCGAACGATAAGGTTCCTTGGCGCTCGGGTGAACACGCAGCGCGAGGCTGGCTGCCTCGGCGCGGCCCTTGTCGCCAAAAGCTGAAAAGTCGACAAGCGGCATGAGCAGGGCGGCTGCAACCGTGTGCTGCAACGAAAACTTCGCCTCATATTCGCTCGCCGATACCGGCCTGTCGCACACATCGAGTGCCGCCTGATAAACACCGACATCAATTCGCGCAATATCCGCTTCGCCGCGCGTTCCGAGTTGGCCGCGCAATTCCTCGGCGGCATCAATCGCGGGATGCGTATGGCGGCAGGACGGCCAGGGCTTGATCGACGTGGTAACGAGCTGCCACGGCGCATCCGCGTCGGCCAGCACATTGTCGGGTTGCGCGTCGGGGCAGGCGGCTTTGAAAAAACCCTTTTCGCCTTCAAGAATTTTCGGCGGGCCGGTGAAGCCGAAGGCGGCAAGGTCAGCAGCTTTCAGACCTGCTTCCGCCGCGTGCCCTGCGTGAAGATGCTTGGTCATCGCGCCGGTTTCCAGAAATTGCCACAGACCTGCGGACTGGCTACCTGCATTGCCCAGCGCGTGAACCGTTTGCGCGTCATCAAGTCCTAGCAGTTCCGCCGCGCCCATTGCAGAGCCGTAAGGTCCGCAAGTCGCCGTATTGTGCCAGATGCGGTAATGCGCGGGACCGACGCCCATACCGACGCGCGTTGTCGCTTCAAATCCGTGCAGCACGGCCTTGAGAAGCGCCTTGCCGCCAACGCGTTGTTTGACTCCGAGTGCCCAGACAGCAGGTATAACAACGCAACCCGGATGCACCACCGAAGCACGATGCAGGTCGTCAGTTTCCAGAATGTGGCAAAGCGCGCCCATCAGGAACGCGAGCCGCGACGGTTCGGGCGTTTCGTTTGTGGCCCGCGCCTGCCACCAGTCGAGCAACACCTTGCCGGGGCCGGAGTTGCGACCGGCCAGAATATTGGCCACCGCATCGAGCGTGAACAGCGCTGCCGCCTCATAATCGCTTGCTGTTAGTGGCTTTGCGCGGATCAGCCGCACCAGACCTTGTGTCAGCGTTTCATCAGCATTTTTCGGGGCAGGGGGGGCGTTTTTCATCGGAGCTTTTTCTTGTCGCTAGGGGATCAATCGTTAACGCGCTTGTGGCACAAAGGAAAGCGCCTGCATGACTTGCCGCCCAACTATCGCCTGACTATAAGGATTCCAATACATTCGCGCACTGTGAGTCGCTTGCCGAGCCATTGCCCAAGCGCCGCGCGAAAACAGAGGTGCCGAATGTTCCTTGATCTGAGGCGGTTTACGACAGCCACCGCCATTCTAGGCGCGACTTTGTTGCTCGCCGCTTGCGGCACGGGATCGGGCAGCAAGCCTAGCATTCCGTCCGGTGTCGGCGGCGCTTACAAAGTCGGTAAGCCTTATCAGATTGCCGGCGTTTGGTATTACCCCAAGGAAGACGAACGCTATGACGCCACAGGCATTGCCTCGTGGTACGGGCCGCAGTTCCACGGCAAGAAGACCGCCAACGGCGAGACCTTCGATCAGGAACAACTGACCGCCGCCCATCCGACTTTGCCCATGCCCATTCTGGTGCGCGTCACCAACCTCGAAAACGGCCGCTCCGTTGTCGTCCGCCTCAACGACCGCGGCCCCTTCGTCGCGGGCCGTGAGATCGACCTGTCGCGCAAGGCTGCCGAATTGCTCGGCTATGAGCGCAAAGGCACCGCACGCGTCCGTGTGCAGTTCGTGGGCCGCGCGCCTCTGCCGGGCGTTCCGGGCACAGTATCCGAAGGCGACACATTCACAGTGCCCAAGCCCCAGATGGACGAGAGCGAAAGGCGCGTCACATCCGTGCCGGTCACATCCGCCGTCACCTCAGCAGCACTCGCCGCACCCGTTGGCGTCAAAACAGCCGCCGCCGGCGTCAGCGCCGCGCCCTTGCCTGGTCCCAGCATGTCGCCCGTCGTCGAAAGCGATATGATGCAGCCTGTCCCCGACGGCACCATCAAACAGGTGCCCGTCGCGCCCACCTCAGGTATCTATGTGCAGGCAGGCTCATTCCAGAGCTTCACCAATGCCGAGGCCGTGCACCAGAAGTTGCTCGCACAAGGCGTGCAAAATGTGCAGGTTTCGCCCACAATGGTTGACGGCACCAAATTCTACCGCGTCCGCGTCGGACCCGTGTCCGATGTCAGCGCCGCCGATGCCTCACTCAAATCCATCACCGATGCTGGCAATGCCGGTGCCCGCATCGTCGTCGAATAACAATACTATTTCGTCCGTATACGCCTCAATCGACTTAAAGAGAGTTTCTGCAATGTCTGGATCCACGCCGACCCTCACCATCCTCCGGTCCGTCGCGTTCGCGCTGATGCTGATCGTCGGATTGGCAGCGCGGCCCGCCTTCGCCTTCGACACCTCTGCCGAATTCGGCATTCTGGTCGATTCTGAAACCGGCGCTGTCCTGTGGGAAAAAAACGCCGAGGCCCAGATGCATCCGGCCAGCATGTCCAAGCTGATGACGCTGACCATGCTGTTCGAAGCGCTGAAAGCGGGCACCGCCAAACTCGATGACGAATTCCCGATCAGCGAACACGCCTGGCGCGCGGGCGGGGCGGCATCAGGCTCCTCCACCATGTTTGCGCAGCTCGGCACCTCGATCCCCGTCGAGGTCCTCATTCAGGGCATCATCGTCCAGTCCGGCAATGACGCCTGCATCGCGGTTGCCGAAGCCCTCAACGGTTCCGAACCTGAATTCGCCGCTGCCATGACCCGTCGCGGCAAGGAACTCGGCCTCACCAATTCGACCTTCGCCAATTCCACCGGCTGGCCCGATCCGGACCAGATGATGACCTCGCACGACCTCGCGCGTCTTGCCCGCCATCTCATCGTGGATTTTTCCGAGTACTATCACTACTTCAGCGAAAAAGAATTCACCTGGAACGGCATCACCCAGCACAACCGCAATCCGGCACTCTTCCTCGACAGATCTGTTGACGGTCTCAAAACCGGCCACACAGAAGCATCAGGCTACGGCCTCGTTGTCTCCGCCAAGCGCGGCGACCAGCGCCTGATCCTCGTGCTCAACGGTCTGCCGTCCATGAAGGCGCGTGCCGAAGAAAGCGTCCGCGTTCTCGATTGGGGCTTCCGCTCGTTCAAAACCTACAAGCTCTTTGCCGCCAACGCCGTCATCGAAAACGCACCCGTCTGGCAGGGCACCTATGCGCAGGTCCCGCTGATCTCGACAAGCGACGTCACACTCATCATGACACCGGAGCAGCGCAAATCGATGAAAGTCGCGATCACCTATGACGCGCCCATCGTCGCGCCCATTGTGGCCGGTCAGCGCGTCGGCACATTGCGCGTCACCGTGCCGGATAAGACAACGCAGGAACTGCCGCTCGTCGCCGGTGCCAATGTCGAACAGCTCGGCATCTTCGGTCGCGGCATGGCGGCGCTGCGCCACATGATCTTCGGCGGCTGAACCCCGTGAGCGCCCCCCGTTTCATCACGCTGGAAGGCGGCGAGGGCGCGGGCAAGTCCACCCAGATCACGCGCCTCGCCGACGCACTCAAAGCCGCTGGCCACAGCGTCACGCAAACGCGCGAGCCCGGCGGTTCGCCGGGCGCCGAAGCCATCCGCGCGCTTCTCGTCACAGGCGAGGCCGCCCGCTGGACCCCCTTGGGCGAAACGCTTCTGCATTTCGCCGCCCGTCAGGATCATCTGGAACGCACCATCCGTCCGGCGCTAGCGCGGGGCGATTTTGTCCTCTGCGACCGCTTTATCGATTCAACATTTGCTTATCAGGGTGCGGCACAGGGTCTCGATCCCGCCCACATCAAAGCCCTGTCGGAACTGGTCATCGGCCCCACCATGCCGGACCTGACCTTCATCCTCGATCTGCCGGTCGAAATCGGCCTCGCCCGTGCTGCCAGCCGTGGCGGCGAAGATCGCTATGAGCGAATGGGGGCAGCCTTTCACGAGACGTTACGGCAAACATTTCTGACCCGAGCCCGCGCAGAACCTGATCGCTGCGTCATCATCGACGCCAGCGCCGCGCCGGACGAGGTGGCGCGTCAAATTTGGCACAGTGTGACATTACGTTTACCTTACTAGTCCTTGATCCGGCTCACAAATTCCCGTTTGACCGCGCCCGTGCCCTTCGCTTATAGAAGGGGCCACGATGCGACCCAGACCCGCGGGACGCCAGATTTCAGGACCCGCGACGCATGACGATCTCCCAGAACGACCAAGCGCACGACCGAGCCCTCCGCATTGCCCGCGCGCCCAAACGCGCCGCCGCCTGCATCGCCCTCGGCCTGTTCTTCACCACATCGTCACTGGCCCCCACGTCGCTTGCCCATGCCAATACCCTCGGCACACTGAACATTCCTCAGGCCGATGTTGCCGTCGCCGTTAATAACGCCGAAGCCATCCTCGGCAGCGGCGATGTCACCGCCAACCGCACCATCGCGCTTCAGCCCGGCGACACGCTCGACAGCGTTCTGACCAGCCAGGGCATTGACGCCGCCCAGCGCGCCGCCGCGCTCACCGCCATGTCGGAGCTTTACGACATTGCGCAGGTCAAAGCAGGCGACGCAGTCGAAATCTCCATGCGCGCCAGCCTTGATGGTGTGCAGGAAACGCGCCTCGTGGCACTCCAGCTGCGTCCGGCTTACAAGGGCAACCTCGCCATTGTCGCTGGCGCCGACGGGGCCTTCCATCGCCTCGGCACCGCAGCCAAACGCGCCGAAACAGTCACCGCCGGAATCACAACGCTCGAAGGCACAGTGACCACAGGTCTGATGGCCGATCTCATCGCCGCCAAAGTGCCGGTCGATGTCGCCGACGATGTCGTTGCCGCCTTCGCCTATGATCCCCAAACACCCTCCGATCCCGCGCAAGGTTCAGCCTTCAAGGTTGTCTACGAAACAGCGCGCACCGGCACTGGCCGCCATACCAGTGTCCGCAATGTGATGCGCTACGCCGAACTCGGCAGCAATGGCGAAAACCACCGCGTCTATCGCTACGAAACCAACAATGGCGAAGTCGCCTTCATGGAAGAAACCGGCCGCGGCGTCGTGCCCTTCGCACTGGCCGCGCCTGTGCCCATGCGCAAAGCCCGCATGACATCGCCCTTCGGCTGGCGCGTCCATCCGGTCCTCAAAGTCCGTAAGTTTCACAACGGCGTGGATTACGCAGCCCCCAAGGGCACGCCCGTCTATGCCGCCGAAGACGGTGTTATCCAGATGCTGGGCTGGCGCGGCAACTACGGTCGCTTCATCAAGATCGTACACAACGACCGCATCGCCACCACCTATGGCCACATGTCCGCTTTCGCCAAGGGCCTGCACAAAGGCTCCCACGTCAAAAAGGGCCAGA
Organism: Parvibaculum sp.; assembly: GCA_030649335.1. Taxonomy (GTDB): domain Bacteria; phylum Pseudomonadota; class Alphaproteobacteria; order Parvibaculales; family Parvibaculaceae; genus Parvibaculum. Next base: position 14,944 of record JAUSLL010000087.1, read on the forward strand.
TTGTTGCCTATATCGGCAGTTCAGGCCTGTCGACCGGCAATCACCTCTATTTCGAAGTGCTGGTGGACAACAAACACGTCGATCCCGAACAGGCCGAGGTCATGCTCAACGTCAATCTCGACGGCAGCTCGCTCGTCCGCTTCCGTTCCTATGTCTCCAGCATCAGCGAAACGCAAAATCTTTCGCGCCCCTGATTGCCCGTTTCCGCCTCGCGCGTGCTGACGGCAGCGTCCCGCTCAGGTAAAACAAGGCATGAGAGATACCGATCCCGCTCCTGAAAGCGACCGGCTGGGCGACCACCCCCATCCCCGCGAAACAGCCATCCTGCTTGGTCAGTCCGACGCCGAGCAATCGCTGCTCGACGCCTTCATGTCGGGCCGCATGCATCACGCGTGGTTGCTCACCGGGCCCAAGGGCATCGGCAAGGCGACACTCGCCTATCGCATGGCGCGCTTCGTGCTGCGCCACGGGTCTCCCGAAGTTGCCGCTGCCGCAGGCGCGACCAATCTGCAAACACCGATGGACCATCCCGTCTTCCGTCAGGTGGCAGCAGGCAGCCATCCCAACATTCTCTCGCTACGCCGTCCGTGGGACGAAAAAGCCAAACGCTTCAAAACCGTTCTCACCGTCGATGAGGTCCGCCGCACCACCGGCTTCTTCGGCATGAGCGCAGGGGCAGGGGGATGGCGCATCGGCATCATCGACGCCGCCGACGACATGAACGTCAATTCCGAAAACGCGCTCCTGAAAATTCTCGAAGAGCCGCCGCCGCAAAGTCTCTTCTTCGTCGTCGCACATCAGCCGGGCCGTCTGCTGCCAACCATCCGTTCGCGCTGCCGCACATTGCGCATGACGCCGCTTGCCGCCGAAGACGTCGCCGCCGTTCTCGATGCCAGCAACAACGTCAAGGCGAACGAGGCAGACCGCCTCGCCATGGCGCGACTGTCGGAGGGCAGTGTCGGTCGCGCGCTCGCCATTAACGATGGCGGTGGCCTCGATCTCTACCGCGACATTGTGGCCCTGCTTATGGAACTCCCGCGCCTCAACATAAAAAACCTTCACAAACTCGCCGACAAAATCGCACGGCGCGGCGCGGATGACGCGTGGACCACCGGCATCGATCTGCTCGGCGATTGGCTGCAAAGGCTGGTGCGGACTGGGGCAGGGGCGCCCCACCAGCCAGAATTTGTCAATGGCGAGGCTGCCAGCATGGTCCGTCTGGCACAGTCGGCGAGCCTTGATCGCTGGGTCGAGGTATGGGAAAAGATCAGCCAATTGGTGGCCCGCGCCGAGGCCCTCAACACGGATCGCAAAATCGTGGTCCTCAACATTTTCTCGATGTTGGAAAGCGTCGCCGGTTCACACGCCGGGCAACATCAAAGCGCATGAGCGCATTCCGCATCTCAAGGTTCACAAGTACATGACGTCGATTACACCGACCACGTCGCCGAAAAATTTCTACATCACGACGGCCATTTCCTATCCCAATGGCGCGCCGCACATCGGCCATGCCTATGAGCTCATCACCACCGACGTGATCGCGCGCTTCAAGCGGCTCGACGGCTACAATGTGCATTTCCTCACCGGCGTCGATGACCACGGCCAGAAGATGGTACAAACGGCGAGAGCGCGCGGCATCACGGCGCAGGAACTGGCCGACGAGATGGCCCCAAAATTCAAGGCGATGGCCGAACGCCTCAACGCCTCCAACGATGACTTCATCCGCACCACCGAAAAGCGTCACGAGAAAGCCTGTCAGGCCATCTGGAAAGCCATTGCCGCGAATGAAAGCAGCAAAGGACCGGACATTTATCTCGGCGCTTATAAGGGTTGGTATTCAGTACGCGACGAAGCCTTCTACGGCGAAGACGAACTGACCAAAGGCGAGAACGGCGAGAAGCTTGCGCCCACAGGTACGCCTGTCGAATGGATGGAAGACGAAACCTATTTCTTCCGTCTGTCGGAATATCAGGACCGCTTGCTGAAACTCTACGAAGACAATCCGGATTTCATTCAGCCGCCGCATCGCCGCAATGAAGTCATGGCTTTCGTGAAGCGCGGTCTCATCGATCTGTCGATCTCGCGTTCCAAAGCCAAGCTCGATTGGGGCGTCGAAGTCCCGGGCGATTCAAACCATGTCATGTATGTCTGGTTCGACGCGCTGACCAATTACATCACCGCGCTCGGTTATCCCGACACCGATGCCAAATTGTTCAAACGCTTCTGGCCGGCTGACGCGCATATCATCGGCAAAGACGTGGTGCGCTTCCACGCCATCATCTGGCCCGC
>JAUSLL010000092.1 GCA_030649335.1 Parvibaculum sp.
ACACAAAATCCCTACACTACCCTATTAAGAAAACAAATTCAAGGCCGGGTCTTCCGCATAAAGGCGCACTTCGACCGCATGACCGTCGAGAGGGATTTCTTCTTGTGTCATGGGCAAGGGCTCGCCCGACGCCACCAGCAATTGCCATTCAACGAGATCCGTACCGGTGATGGCTTCCGTCACCGGATGTTCAACCTGTAGCCGCGTGTTCATTTCCATGAACCAGAACGCGTCGGCGCGAAGCCCCTCGGACGCATCGGCAATAAACTCGATCGTCCCCGCCCCGCGGTAGCCGATGGCCTTGGCCGCAGCGACCGCTGCTTCACCCATCGCGCGGCGCATGTCCTCAGGCATATCGGGCGCCGGTGCTTCCTCGATCACCTTCTGGTGGCGGCGTTGCAAGGAGCAATCGCGCTCATGCAGATAGACCGCATTGCCATGCGCGTCGGCAAAGACCTGAATTTCGATGTGGCGCGGGCGCGAGACATATTTTTCAACCAGCACGCGCTCGTCGCTGAAGGCAGCCCCCGCTTCGCGCTGTGCGGACGCGAGCGCCTTGGCAAATTCGGCGGGATCATCGACACGACGCATGCCCTTGCCGCCGCCGCCGGCGACCGCCTTGATGAGAACGGGATAGCCGATCTTGTCAGCTTCGGCGGCAAGAAACGCCGCCTCCTGATTGGCACCATGATAGCCCGGCACCACCGGCACACCTGCTTTTTCCATCAGCACTTTGGCGGCATCTTTCAGCCCCATCGCCTTGATGGCCGACGCGGGCGGCCCGACAAAAATGATCCCCGCCTTCTCGCAAGCATCGGCAAAGGCAACATTCTCAGACAGAAAACCGTAACCCGGATGAATGGCATCCGCGCCGCTCGCCTTGGCGGCGGCGAGAATTTTCTCGGCCACCAGATAGCTTTCCTTGGCCGCCGACGGGCCGATGTGGACCGCCTCATCCGCCTCGCGCACATGCAGCGCATTGGCGTCGGCGTCGGAGTAAACAGCAATGGTGCGAATGCCCATATCGCGCGCTGTACGCATGACGCGCACAGCAATTTCGCCGCGATTGGCAATGAGGAGCGTTTTGATCATATCCATCTCCTCACATGCGGAACACGCCGAAGTGCGATGGCGGCACCGGCGTGTTCAATGTGGCTGAAAAAGCGAGCGCCAATACGCGGCGCGTTTCGGACGGCGTGATGATGCCATCATCCCATAGGCGTGCAGTGGCAAAATAAGGATGCCCCTCCTCCTCATAGCGTTCGCGCACGGGGGCTTTGAAGGCGGCTTCTTCATCCGCGCTCCAGCTTTCGCCGCGCGCTTCCATGCCTTCGCGCTTCACCGTCGCCAAGACGCTCGCGGCCTGTTCGCCACCCATCACGGAGATGCGCGCATTGGGCCATGTGAACATGAAGCGCGGCGAATAAGCCCGCCCGCACATGCCGTAATTGCCTGCGCCATAGGAGCCACCAATGACCAGTGTGATCTTGGGCACATCGGCGCAAGCGACCGCTGTCACCATTTTCGCGCCATCCTTGGCGATGCCGCCCGTTTCATATTCGCGGCCCACCATGAAGCCCGCGATGTTTTGCAAAAACAAAAGCGGGATGCGGCGCTGGCAGCACAGCTCGACAAAATGCGCGACCTTGAGCGCGGATTCTGAAAACAAAATGCCGTTGTTAGCGACAATACCAATGGGCATACCATGCAGATGCGCAAAGCCTGTGACAACCGTTGTGCCGTAGAGCGCCTTGAACTCATCAAACTCCGACCCGTCCACGAGACGCGCAATAACCTCGCGCACATCATACTGGATCGACAAAGCGTGAGGCACGACACCGTCAAGCTCGGCGGCGTCATAAAGCGGCGCACGGGGTTCGCGCAGCGGGATATTCACATTCTTCTGACGGTTCAATGTGCCCGCGATCTGCCGCGCGATGGCGAGCGCATGGGTGTCGTCCATCGCATAGTGATCGGTGACGCCGGATTTGCGCGAATGCACATCCGCCCCGCCCAAATCTTCCGCCGTCACGACTTCGCCGGTTGCCGCTTTGACCAACGGCGGGCCACCCAGAAAAATCGTGCCCTGCTTTCGCACAATGACCGTCTCGTCCGACATGGCGGGCACATAGGCACCGCCTGCTGTGCAGGAGCCCATGACCACGGCGACCTGCGGAATGCCTTTGGACGACATGCGCGCCTGATTGAAAAAGATGCGCCCGAAATGGTCGCGGTCTGGAAAAATTTCCGCCTGATTAGGCAGGTTCGCGCCGCCGGAATCGACGAGATAAAAACACGGCAGATTGTTTTCGAGCGCCACTTCCTGCGCGCGCAAATGCTTCTTCACCGTGACAGGATAATAGGTGCCGCCTTTGATGGTCGCATCATTGCAGACGATGATGCTCTCCTGCCCCGCCACACGACCGACACCTGTGATAATCCCCGCGCCGTTAATAGCGTCGTCATACATGCCGTTGGCGGCCATCGGCGAGAGTTCCAGAAACGGCGTGCCGGGATCAATCAACCCGTGCACACGGTCGCGCGGCAACAACTTGCCCCGACTGACATGCCTGTCGCGTGACCGCTGATCACCGCCCAGCGCCGCTTTGGCCCGATCTGCCTGAAGCCCCGCCACCAGACGCCCCATCGCCTCGGCGTTCTCTTTGAACTTCGGATCACGCGCGTTGATATTGGACTTCAAAACGGCCATTTGAAAAACCTGTGCTGGATTTTTTATAAAAACGATCATACGTTCGTTTCCTGAAGGTGACAAGGCGGGCTTTTCCCAAATTTCACCCCCTTCTGAAACGATAGCGAAATCAGGCACATGGCCAGAACCGCCGGCTCATCAGGACCCAAAACGCTCGCCGCCATCCACGAGGCGGGGCTGCAACTGATCTATGCCAAGGGCTATGACGCCATGTCCTTGCGCGACCTTGCGGCCAAAGTCGGGCTGCAACCGGGCTCGCTCTACAACCACATCACAACGAAGCAAGAGCTTCTGTTCGACCTCATCCACAACCACATGATCGCACTGCATGAACGCATCGGTGAGGCTCTGGCGGGGATCAGCGAACCGCACACGAGGCTTGAAGCCTTTGTCGCGTTTCATCTCACCTATCACATCGAGCGCAAGCGCGAAGTCTTCATCGGTTCAGCCGAGCTGCGCAGCCTTGAACCGAAGAACCGCAAACGCATCATCAAGCTGCGGCGCGACTATGAAGATATTCTTGCGGGGATTCTGGAGCGCGGTGTGGCGGCAAAGAAGTTCAAGGTGGGGGATGTGCGCGTCAGCACTTATGCGATCCTCGCCATGCTGACGGGCATTTGCACTTGGTACACGCCCAAGGGGCGGATTGATCAGGATGCGCTGATTAAGACGCATATGCGGCTAGTGATGCAGGGTGTTGAAGGATGAGGCTATCCTTCGAGACGGGCCTTCGGCCCTCCTCAGGATGAGGAATATTTAAATAAATCCTCATGCTGAGGAGGCTGCCCTTGCAGCCGTCTCGAAGCAGCATCCACTCACATCAATTCAACAGCCATAGCCGTCGCCTCGCCGCCACCAATGCAAAGCGAGGCCACGCCGCGTTTGCCGCCCTTTTGCTTCAGCACATTGAGCAGCGTCACAAGAATGCGCGCTCCCGAAGCACCAATAGGATGACCCAGCGCACAAGCGCCGCCGAAGACATTCACATTATCGTGGCTGAGGCCAAGCTCTTTCATCGCGGCCATAGCGACCACGGCGAAAGCTTCATTGACCTCATAGGCGTCCACTTCGTTTTTATCCCAGCCGGTGCGCTCAAAAAGTTTGTTCATCGCGCCGATGGGTGCGGTTGAAAACCAAGCAGGCGCCTGCGCGTGCATCGCATGACCACGAATGGCAGCAAGCGGCTTCAGCCCGCGACGTTCGGCCTCTGACAGGCGCATGAGCACAAGTGCCGCCGCGCCATCGGAAATGGAGCTTGAATTGGCCGCTGTCACCGAACCGTCTTTGGCAAAGGCAGGCTTCAATGTGTGGATTTTTGCCGGATCGGCTTTGCCCGGCTGCTCATCGGTGACGACCTCAACCTCGCCTTTGCGGGTCTTGATCGCGACCGGCACAATCTCCGGTGCGAAACTACCGTCAGTGCTGGCACGTTTGGCGCGCGCGAGGGACTCAATCGCATAGGCGTCCTGCATGTCGCGCGAGAACTGATAGGACCGCGCGGTCTCTTCCGCATAGGCCCCCATCAACCGGCCTTCGTAAGCATCTTCCAGCCCGTCGAGAAACATATGGTCTTTGACTTCGGCGTGACCAAGCCGCATGCCCCCACGCGCCTTGGGCAGCAGATATGGCGCATTGGTCATGCTCTCCATGCCGCCCGCGACGATAACGTCTCCGTGACCGGCGATGATCGCATCATGCGCCATCATCGCGGCTTTCATGCCGGAGCCGCACATTTTGTTGATTGTCGTACAGGGCGTGCCTTCATCAAGACCGGCGTAGATCGCGGCCTGTCGCGCCGGTGCCTGTTTCGCGCCTGCAGACAGCACGCAGCCCATGAGCACTTCATCCACCGCTGTCTTCGAAAGCCCTGCCCGCTCCACCGCCGCGCGCACAGCCGCCGCGCCGAGCTCCGGTCCCGTCATGTCCGACAGGACACCCTGAAAACCGCCCATCGCGGTGCGTGCCGCGCTGACGATAACAACAGGATCGGTGACGAGATTGGATTGTGACATCGGAAACCCTCAGGCTAATATTCACGCCATAACATGGCAGGTTGAATATCAAACCTAGCCCAAAAAAAGCAATTCGGGGGAGATGCTTATGGATTTTCTGCACAACATGGACTGGGTGCTGCCTTTACGCAGCGACACCGCGACGATTGTCGCCAATGCCTTCACATGGCTCGGCTACACAACGTTTTTCCTGATTGCTTTGCCGCTGACCTATTGGCTCTGGGACCGGACCAAGGCCATGCGCCTCGTCGTCATCATTGCCATCACGGCCGTTCTGAACGGCTGGCTCAAAGACCTGTGGCAGGACCCGCGTCCCGACATCAAATACGCACTCGACCCACGCGTCGGCGAAAGCTTCGGACGCCCCAGCGGCCATGCGCAGGTCGCTTTCGCGATGTGGATGTGGATTGCCTATGAAATCAAACGCTCATGGGCATGGGCCGCCGCCATTGTCATCGTGGCCGGCGTCTGCATGAGCCGCCTCTATCTCGGCGTGCATGACATTGACGACGTGCTGACGGGCGTCGCGCTCGGCGTGATCGGCCTTGTGCTTTTCGTCTGGATGCAATCCTCGGCCTTCGCTTCGATCCGCGCGCTGCCAACCGTCGCGCATATCGCCATCATTGCCATCATCGGCGTCATCTTGTTCATGACATGGCCCAACGGCCACCACGCCGACACAACAGTCGGCGTTCTCGTGCTGCTGGGCGGTTGGCTCATCGGTGCGGACATCGATCACCGCCTCGCGCCCAACGAGCCTGTCCTGCCCGCGTGGTGGGGACAAATCCTCATGGCCATCGGTGGCATCGTCGTCTTGTTTGCGCTGCGCGTTGCGCTCACCAAAGGTGTGGCGGCAACGGGCCTGAGCGGCACGGCGGCGGAATATCTCATCGTCGGCACGCTGGGCTTCTACATGACCTGCCTTGCACCGCTCGGCTTCCGCACGCTCCGGCTCGTCAAATAGGGATCAGCGTTTCTCGACCACAAGGCTCTGCACGCAGCGCCCGAAATATCCACGTTCATCGGCAAGGCGGCCAGCCGCCATGCCGGTGCCCGTGGGATCAACCCATGTTTCCGCGTCGAGCAATATCCACTCGCCCACCGGCATCCGCATCAGGTTGATCGACAGATCACCGTTGATGAATGTCCAGTCGCGCCCGAGCGCCGACGACACACCATTGGAAAAATCCGCCGTCATGGCCGCACGCATCAGCGGCGAGTTCGTAGCGCCCGCCACGATGGGACGCACAGAGCGGAACCAGCAAGCCCCCGGCCCGCCACCGCCCAGCAGAGAAAATCCGCCCTTGGCGCTGCGCACCTCAAGACCAGAGATAAAACCGCTTGAACGACGGATAGTTTCCTCGATGGGTTTGGACTCTGCAACGCGCGGCAAAGTCACCTTCGCCTCAGACACACCATCAAGCTCGGCATATTCCCCGCTGCGTATTTTGAGCACGCTCGCCCGCACACATTCTTTGTCTCCGGCAAAAAGAGAAACAGCACAAAGCTGAATTTTCTTTCCCTCGCGCACGACATTCGACTTGATCGTCAGCGGCGAAAGCGGCACGGGCCGCAACAGATCAACGGTGAGGCGCGCCACCTGCATCGGCACCGCAGTCGGGATGGCCTCGACCACATGCGCGATGAGCGAGGTCGGCGCACCGCCATGCTGCATCGACGGATCCCAAGGACCGGCGGCATGAGGCGTGGCAGAGGCCACGCCGTCTTTCAGTTCGAAGACAGCATCAACAGACATAGGCGTTACTCTTACTTCGTTTCGTTGAACAGCTCGCGGCCAATCAGCATGCGGCGGATTTCGCTAGTGCCTGCACCGATCTCGTAAAGCTTGGCATCGCGCAGCAAACGGCCTGTCGCGTAATCATTGATATAGCCATTGCCGCCCAGCGTCTGGATCGCTTCCAGAGCCATCCACGTCGCTTTCTCGGCGGCATAGAGGATGGCACCGGCGGCGTCCTTACGCGTTGTCTGGCCGCGGTCACAAGCCTTGGCGACGGCATACACGTAGGCACGGCAGGCATTCATGGTCGAATACATATCCGCGAGCTTGCCCTGCATCAGCTGGAACGTGCCGATGGGTTCGCCGAATTGTTTGCGCTCATGCACGTAAGGCAGCACCACATCCATGCAGGCGAGCATGATGCCCAAGGGACCACCGGACAGCACGGCACGCTCATAGTCGAGACCCGACATCAGCACGCGCACGCCTTCGTTGAGTTTGCCGAGTACGTTTTCCTCAGGCACTTCGCAATCGACAAACACAAGCTCGGCTGTGCTTGAGCCGCGCATACCCAATTTGTCGAGCTTCTGACCGATGCTGAAACCCTTCATGCCTTTTTCAATCAGGAAGGGCGTGATGCCTTTCGGGCCTGCAGCCGCATCGGTCTTGGCATAGACAATCAGCGTGTCTGCATCGGGACCATTGGTGATCCACATTTTATTACCGTTGAGGACAAAGCGGTCGCCCTTCTTATCCGCTTTCAGCCGCATCGACACGACGTCGGAACCCGCACCGGGTTCGGACATGGCGAGCGCGCCGACATGCTCGCCGGAAATCAGCTTCGGCAGATATTTATGCTTCTGCGCCTCTGTGCCCCAACGGCGCAACTGATTGACGCAAAGATTGGAATGCGCGCCATAGGAAAGTCCGACGCTCGCGGAACCGCGCGAGATTTCTTCCATCGCCACAACATGCTCAAGGTACCCAAGCCCTGTGCCGCCGTATTCTTCTTCGACTGTGATACCCAGCAGACCAAGATTGCCGAGCTCCGGCCAGAGATCGCGCGGAAACTGATTGCTGCTGTCGATCTCGGCGGCACGCGGCGCAATCTTGTCGGCGGTGAAAGACGCCACCGTGTCGCGGATCATGTCGGCGGTTTCGCCGAGGTCGAAGTCAAGGGATTGGAAGCCGTTGGCAGACATGGAGGTTTATCTCTCTTGTGAAGTTTTAGCCGGTCTATTGGCCGGTATAGATATCGACCACATCGGATGATGTGAAAACGGTGTAGACGCCTGCACCCGGTGCACCGCCCACGACAATAAACTTGCCATGCGATGCCGCTGCGATTGACCCGTGACGCGGTGTCGGCAAGGCCGCTTCGCGCCGCCAATTATTGGTTTTCAGATCAAGAACAAAATGATCACTATAGGTTTTCGGCGGTGAAATCATCTGACCGCCGCTGACATGAATTTCGCCACCATTAAGCGCCGCGACATGCCCGTCGCGTGCAGCGGGCAATACCGGGCCGCTGCGCCACGCACCGCTCGCGGTGTCGTAAATATCCACGCGTGCGCTGGCGCTCGAACCATCCTTGCCGCCGATGACGTATATGTCTTTGCCGACCACCACTACAGCACTGTCGGAACGCGGAGACGGCACGGCACTATTGGCGGTGCTCCATGTATTCGCACCGATGTCGAACACGAACATGCGCGACGCGGCAGGTCCGCGCCCGCCGATCACATAGACTTTGTCGTTGACGTAAGCCGCAGATTGTCCGACGCGTACGCCGGGCATTTTGGGTCCGTTGCTCCATGCGCCGCTTCCAACATCAAAGACGCGCAATTCGTTGCTTTCGATAATCGGATCGCCGGGCACGCCTGTGCTTTCAAAGCCGCCGACGACGTAAATTTTGGAACCGTCCGTGGCAGCACCGAATTGTTCAAGCCCCACCGGCATGGCGGCTGCCGCCCGCCAGATGTTGCCGACCGTGTCGTAGATTTCTGTGAGCGAACGGGGCCCCGATGTGCTGCTGCCACCAATCACATAAAGATCGTCGCCGACGAGCACACCGCCGGCATGCGCGCGCGCGGTGCTCATGGGGGCACCTTCGCGCCAGGCATCCGCCTGAGCGGAGACAGTGAGCACTGTGCTGACCAGAATGAACGTTGCAGCAAGGAGAGAGCGGGTAAGCAAACGAGGGTGGCGCATGACGGGTTTCAAACTCCAGATCACCGCACCGGAACAAATGCAACGGGTACGGCCTGCGGAGAGTTTGCTTGATTTGCGCGGCGGCGGCTAGGGTTAGCACCCCATCCTCAAAACGAACCAGCCTCAGAAAACGAAAAAGCCGGTTTCCGTTGCTGAGGCAAACACGGAAAACCGGCTTTCAGTATGTCATTTCAAAGTCATGGTGCGGTCGAGAAGACTCGAACTTCCACGCCTTGCGGCACAGCGACCTCAACGCTGCGCGTCTACCAATTCCGCCACGACCGCGCATGTCTTTGAAGACGGGCCGATGTATCAAACCCGCGTGACTACATCAAGCGGCAAATTCGACCCAAACCACTTTAGATGCCGTCGCCGTCCGTATTGACCGGCAGATGGATGCCGCATTCGTCCTTGTCGAGGCCAACCCAGCGGCCGTCGCGGTAGCTGCCGCCTTCCGGCACCTTCTCCGTGCAGGGCATGCAGCCGATGGACAGATAGCCGTCCTTGACCAGCGGGTGCTTCGGCAGACGATGGTTGACGCTATAGGTTTCAAGCTCATCCTGCCCCAGAAAGGCCAGCGGATTGATCTTGAAACGGGTGCCGAACCCGCCTGCAGGAACCGGCCCGCCGGTGCCCCGGATGGCCTCTTCCTCGATGGGGTGCATTTCCGAACGCGCATTGGTCTGAAAGCGTTTTCGGCCTGTGATGGAGGCGGAAAAGCCCGCCAGAGCGCGCTCCAGCGGCAAGACTTTGCGCACATAGCAGCAGGCGTCAGGATCGGCATTCCACAAGCCGCCATTGGGGTCGCGCTGGCGCAGGTCATCGGGATGCGGGCCGACGGCGCGCACGTCTGTGAGGCCAAGGCGCTCCTGCAAACGGTCGCGGTAGCGCAACGTCTCGCCGAACAATTTGCCGGTGTTGAGGAAGATCACAGGCGTCGTCGGATCGATCTCGGCGACCATGTGCAATAGCACAGCGGACTCAGCGCCGAAGGACGAAACAACGGCGATATCGCCGGGAAATTCTTCCTTGATCATGGCTTCGAGCAGGTTCGGCCCGACCATTTTATTGTATTTCGTGCGCAGCGATTCGAGGCGCGGCGACAGGATTGTCGGGGCGTCCATCGCGGCGGCGCGGCTTGTATGGGATTTGAGGTTCAGAACGGTCACGGGAGCCAACCCTTTTCCTCGACATAAGCATCTGTGCGACGGCCGATTTCGGCCATTCCCACATCCTGGCGGCGCCAGTCGTCGCGCTTCTCTGCCAGTTCATTTACACGTCCGGCCCATTCCGGCCCGAACAAATTCTCAAGATACCGGCGCAATCTCCGCGCCAATCCGGGCGATTTGCCGCCCGTCGAAACGGTCACCACGAGGTCGCCCCGTCTGACCAATGAGGGCATGTGAAAATCGCACAGCGGCTTCACATCCTCGACATTCACGAGCGCACCGGAAGCCCGCGCAATCTGCGCAATTCCGGCACTTTCCGCTTCATCCAGCCCCGCCACAAACACCAGTTGCGCAGCCTGCAGAACAGCTTCGGCGGGTCTGGCGCCTGAGGTGTAAATATCCACCCCGGCATCCTCGCCGCCTGCAGCATCGAGCAAGGCCCGACGCTTGGCAAAGGCTTCCCCCTCGCCCACCAGAACGACCTTCACTATGGCAAGATCGAGCAAGATCGGGAGCATGGGACACCTGAATAATGAGGAAATCTGCGATCTCCTTACCGTTCCAAGTAGAAATAGGCTAACGCGCCCGATAATTCAATATCTGAACGTATTTTAGGTTTAATACCGGTATTTTAGTGTAAATAAGGGGTGTGGCAAGCGTAATGTCTGCCGACTACGGCCCTATCAGCTGAATGTAGCGATGGTGGAGGTGATTGAAATGGCGATTCTTTCGCCGGAAACCGTGATCTGACCACGGGCGATGGGGACGTTGTTGGCAAGCACCCACACTTCGTCTTCCGCATTGGCGTCGAGTTCGATCACCGCGCCGCGGCCCATTTTCAATAGCTGATGAATCGGCAAGTTGGTCCGGCCGAGGACAACAGACAATTCGACATAAACGTTGCTGACAGCGTTCAATTCCGGCTCCAGAGTACGCACCTGCGACTTCACCATTTGTCGAAGTTCGCATGTTAGAGTTACGCCATGGTTAAAGCGCATACTTCTCCACAGAGTAATTTGTCCCCTTCTCCTGCGGTGGAGTGGCACATTTCCGACGAGCCGGTCAGCTATGCTGACGCTTTGGCGCGTATGGAAGCGCGGGCCAGTGCGATTTTCGAGCAAAACGAGCCTGAACTCGTGTGGTTGCTGGAGCATCCAGCTCTTTATACGGCCGGCACCAGCGCAGACGCCAAAGACCTCCTGTCGCCCGACCGCTTCCCCGTCTTCAAGACCGGACGCGGCGGGCAGTACACCTATCACGGGCCGGGACAGCGCGTCGGCTATGTCATGCTCGACCTGCGCAATCGGGGACAGGACGTGCGCAAATTTGTCGGCGACCTCGAACAATGGCTGATCGCGACACTCGCTGAATTCGGCGTGACGGGTGAACTGCGCGAAGGCCGCGTCGGCGTCTGGGTGCGCCGCCCCGACAAGGGCATTGGCCGCGAAGACAAGATCGCCGCCATCGGCGTGCGCATCCGCAAATGGGTGACGTTCCACGGCGTCAGCCTCAACGTCGATCCCGACCTCAGCCACTTCGACGGCATCGTCCCTTGCGGCATCAGCCAGCACGGCGTGACGAGCCTGCACGACCTCGGCATCACCGCGACGATGGAAGATGTGGATGTGGCGATGAAGAAGACGTTTGGGCAGGTGTTCGGGTGAAGGAAGTACCCCCACCCGAAACGCTTGCGCGTTTCAACCTCCCCACGAGGGGGAGGTGATTTTTTCATTTCTCAGAACTCAACCCTGAGCTCTGACCGCAATCCGTGGTCGCGGGCATCGGAGGCAAATTCACCGGCATAGCCGAAGGTGAGCCTTGTCGCTTGGGCAATGTCGAAATCGATATGGGCACCGACCGCCAGCGTGTCTTCGGCAACGGGTGCGCCGCGGACAATAAAGCTTGCAGCAGGAGCCGATGCGAATGCGACGCGCGACGCTGGCGCAACATCGCCGAACGCATGACGCCAGGCAGCCGAACCGGTCAACGCAACATGGCCTGCTTCACGACGAACACGCAGACCCAGCGATGTAACCCCCGTGATATTGTCTGACGCATCAATGGCAAGTGCCGCAGGCCCGCCCGTTTCGGTGAAACTATCGGTCCGGACATAGGTGCCGGCAAGCCCAGCGAAAGGTGTGAGTACAACCTCTGTCATATCCACATCTATTCCGGCTTCCACCGATGCCTGAACGGTGTGCGTGTCATAGTCGCTGGAAAGATTATTCGTCAGCCCACCAACAATGACGGTGCGTTTGGCGTCGGCCCTGCCATAGCTGTAGCTGATGTTGCTGCCCAGATCGAACACGCCAAGCTTGGTGCCCGCGTATCCCGCAAGATGAAAGCTATCGCTTTTGCTCGAAGACAAGAGTGACTTCACATCGAAATCAGAGTGGCTATAGCCAAGTGCCACACCAATACGACTATCCTCGCCCACAGCCTTATCGGCACCGCCAAGGAAACCCGACGAGCGGCGTTCCAGTTTCGCTGCTGTTGCAGTGGCATCGTTGACGCCCCAGGTTCCGAAGACCTGCCCCCAGACAGCGGGCGCGTCACCCGTCAGCTCATCACCCGCCGCAGGTGCATAGGCTAGGCTCGCGACTTTCGAGCCGCTTGCGAGCACTTGCAGACGGGCTTGCAGCACGTCGCGCAATTGCTGCGCGGCATTAAATGCTGCCGTTCCCTCGCTCGAATAAGCTTCGCCCGACAGCGCATCAAAGGCGGCTTGCGCTTGCTCCGCCGTCATCGCAATAATTTCATCATAGATCGGATTACCCATACCGAGCATGGTGGCAGCCCCCGCCACGCCGTGCTGATTGGGCGAAGTGGCAACTTCGGCAAAGTCGATATCGTTGCGCAGAAGCGTCATGCGGACATTGAAGACGTCATAACTAAGGTCAGGTATCAGGAACGCATAGTTAGATGTGACAAATTCGAAAGTACCGTCGATGCCGCCATCGGCGGTGAGGATGGTCCGCGACACGTACCACGGATAAGTGCCGCTCAAACCGATATGCTCGACCAACGCATTGTTGAGATAGGCCGTGCCGGTGACATGGATGAGATCATTGGCTGCACTCGCCGGATCCACTTCAACTTCATAGGTCGAATCTGCATTGAAAGTGAGATCGCCAAGAACGGACAGTGTTCCCACCCCATTGTGACCTGGTGCGATGACCGAGCCATTGCCAAGCGTGACATTGCTGACCGTGCCCGAACCGCCGAAACGCGCAGCGCCGACACTCACAGAGCCCCCGAGGCGGCCATTCACGAACAGCGCGCTACGCTCAACCGAGGTTGTCCCCGCAAAGTTAGAACTATTGCCCGACAGCACCGTGCTGCCGCTGCCGATCTGGCGGATGATGCCCGACCCAGAAAGAACCGCGTCCAATTCGTAATCCGTATCCGTATGATTGAAAACAAGAGTGCCGACGCCGCTGTTGAACACGATCAGATCGGTGTCAAGAGAACCCGCCGCGACAGCAGTCTCGCCCATTGCCGCGCCGATGTTGATGGTGCTATCGGTACCACCAAACAAGCCTAAATAAATCACAGTAAATTCGGCACTTGCACCGTTTGCAACCGTCAGCGAGCCTTCGTCCTGAAAACCGAGATAAAGAGCGCCATTGCCGACCAGCGACGAACCGTCGCCATCCACTGTGATGGAGCCTGAACTCCCCGATGAGAAACCGACAAAAATGTCTTCGCTGGTCACCACGCCGCCATTGGTGATTTGGAGCGTGCCTTGCCCCCCTAAACCGACATAGAGCGAACCATCAGTGGTCCATGTCGAGCCGTCGCCGTCCACCGTGACGACACCGGTGCCAGTAGCAAAATTGCCGATATATCCCGTGTTGCTGCTGACCGTCCCGCCATTGTTGATGTCGAGCGTGCCCTCGCCCTGGTTACCGACGATCAAGTAATTGCTATTGGTCCATGCAGAGCCTTCTCCGTCCACCGTGACCGCACCAGTGCTACCAGCTTCCGATCCGACAATGCCGTTGAAATCACTCACCTTACCGCCATTGGTAATGTCGAGGTTGCCATCGCCCTCGTAGCCGACATTCAGTTCCCCATCGACGGTCCATAGAGACTCCTCGCCATCGACGGTGACCTCGCCTGAGCTGCCGGATTGAAAGCCGACATCGGCACCCTGACTGCTCATCGCACCGCCATTCGAAATGTCGAGCGTGGCATCGCCGTCATAACCAACGTAAAGGGAGTAGAGGCTCTGCCATGACGATCCCGCGCCATCGATGGTGACGTGCCCGCTGCCGGTCGAACCGGAGCCGATGGTGCTCGACGTGCTGAACACATAGCCGCCGTTTGTGATATCGAGCGTGCCTTCGCCATCGCCGCCGACTGTAAGTCCGGCATTATTGAACGCCGATCCTTCACCATCAACCGTGACACTGCCGCTGCCGGTGCCGGTGGCACCCATTGTCGAGCCGCCACTGTTGACGACGCCGCCGCCGGAAATATCGAGCGAGCCGCTGCCTGAAAAACCGACGAAGACGACGCCGGGTGTCGTCAGATCAGCATCCGGACCGTTGACTTCAAGAGCACCGATTTGGCCCGCATTCTGGCCGATCCAGACACTCGACGCGGCAGCACCGTCGGCGCCGATCTGCGCCGTGCCGCCATTGTTGATATTCGCCTGATTGCCTGAGGTCGGTACGCCGCCGTTCCAATTCGCAGGATCGAACCAGTCCGCAGTTGCGCCTGTCCAGTTTGCTGCACGGGCCGGTGTTGCCAGCAATGCGCAAGCCGTGAGCGCCGTAGAAACCATCAAGGCGGCCCGCAGTCCGACCCGCGACCGCGTCACGCCTGAGCTTGCCCGTGTTTTCCCTGCCCGTGTAGTCATTGTCCCAGCCCCCATACGCACGCACGGGCTTGCATCAGGCAAGCCTCCGCAATCGACGGCGCTCACGCACCATCGTCACCGACGTCGTTGATTAAGAAATTTGATGTTCAGCGGCGCTGTGCCGCCAAACCCTCGCAAAGGAAACTATGTTCAGACCCGAAGACGGTCAATCGACTTAGCCATCCGGAAACTGACTATTATTGAGCAGAGTTTTTGGGTGGTGCAGGCTTGAAAGCCAGATCAAATGCGGCATCCACAACGGCGAGTTTCGCGGCCTGCGCGGCCAGCATTTCGTCCAGAAATCCGGACGACACCCACATGGCCGAATGAGACCGCCGCCCCTCCCAGCCGATGCTGCCCAGAGCCTCCGCCTCACGCAACTTGCGCATCAAATGGCTTCGCGACAGGTTCAGCCATGTCGCCATCTCCGAAACCGACATAACCGAAGTCGGAACGCGGGTGCCATCTGTATTAATGCCCTCTATTCCGACAATCATCCGCTCCATGATGAGCCCGCCCTTGTCGAGCCATGTAAACAGAGAGAACGTGCCCGCCGGTTTACGCACCGCTTCCAGCGTCAACAATCCGTCGGCGATGTGAGGCTGAACGCGCGCCAGACCATCGGGCTGCGCCGCATAGACACTGACTCTGTCACCACTATCAAGACTGTCCAATGTCTCCAGATGAAGCGCGACCCAGCCCGCTATAGTCTCAAGCGTCACCTCCGTCGGCTCAATCCAACGCAGACGCCCGCCACTCTCATCCCGAACCATCCGGATGAAGTTGTACTTGGACAATTCCATGATGAAACCATCCGCCGTGTTGCGACTGGCGATGTGATGCATTCGGGCATGTTCCGAAAAACGGATCATGGTAACACCGTCCGACGCCTCCGCAGAGCCGCGCCTGAAATACAACGAAAGGCCAAGCTGGGCGAGCAACCAGCGTTGCTGGGTGGCAAAGGTTGCCCCAAGACGCGGATTGTCATCATAAGCCTCAAGCATGGCTTGTGCTTGCCGACGCAGCACGGCCCGAAGTTGCGGATGGCGGATGATCTGAATATCTGTCAGAGGCATAGGTGTTTCAGATGTGCTGGTGCGATGTGCATGACTTCTACGCCGTCGCTGCGAATACGAGGTCATAGGCCTCATCAAAAAAAGCGAGCCGCGCAGCATACTCACCCGCGATCTCATGCATGAAGCCAGTCGATATCCACATCGACGACTGTCCTCTGTCGCCACACCAGCCAAGACTTCCCATCGTTTCCGCATCGCGTAATTTGCGCGCAAGGTGAGTGCTGGAAACATTCATCCAGATGGCCAGTTCCGCAATCGAATCGATGTCCGTCACGTGGCGCGATGCATCGCCTTCAAAAGGCTTGATGCTGGCCAGAATACGCAGAAACAGAAGTTTACTTTTATTGACCCAAGCAAACAGCGCGAGCGTGCCGGTTGCCACTTCCTTGCTGCCCTTGCCGACCAGATCATCGGCAATATTCGGCTGAAGTTGCGCCAGCACTTCCGGCGTACGCATCACCATGTTCGCCCGATCGCCACCATCAAGTTGATCAAGCGTCTTCAGATGTTCCAAAGCCCAGGAGAGGACCGCCAACATGGTCTTCTCGGTCGGCACCAGCGGGCGTATGCGCTTGTCGCCCGCGCCGGAGGATTGGCTGAGATAACCGTATTGGATCATCTCCTTGATGAAAGTGTCCGCCGTGTTACGGCTGGCGACGGCACGCTCTTCAACCCTGTCGAGAAACCGCGCCAAAACGATGCTGCGCTGATGCACCTTGTCGCCCGCCTCGAAATAAAGACTGAGACCGATATTCGCCATCATGCCCCGCTGCTCGGTAGCAAAAATGGAGGTGATGCCCGGAAACTGACTGGCAGCATGGAGCAGCCCCCGCGCGTGTTGCTGGATCGCGCTGATCGAGGCGGGAAAAAGCAAAATCTGAGATGCGGTCAATGCCATGGGGGCTGGCTACACAACAGGGGTGGACTAAACGATTCATTTTGATCCTACCACGCCCCCTCGGCCGACGAAGCGGCGAAATGCGACACCCCCTCCCTGCCCACAACCGCAAATAGCGGGAAAAATGCCCGAAATCCTGACCTTTTCAACGAGACAGACACCAGCTGTCCTGTGTTTAATAATCACAAGGAAGAGGAATGCAGATGACAAGTAGAAACCTACGAATTGCCATTATTGGCTCCGGCGCGTCGGGATTGATGGCACTCATCAAATTGCGCGAGGCAGGCCTCACCGACACCACCATTTTCGAAAAAGCCGAAAGCCTCGGCGGCACATGGCGCGACAACCGCTATCCGGGCCTCACCTGCGACGTGCCTTCGCTCGCCTATCGCTATTCCTTCGCCCCCAATGCCGAATGGACCCATGTCTGCGCGCCGGGTCCGGAAATTCTCGATTACCTCAAAACCGTCGCCGCAGAGCATGACCTTGAGCGCGACATTCGCTATAGCGCGGAAGTGCTGAGCGCCGATTATGCCGACGGGCAATGGCACATCGTGACCAGCCAAGGCGACGAAGGCCGTTTCGACGCGGTGCTAGCGGCCGCTGGCGTGCTGCATCACCCGGCCTATCCCGACATTGAGGGGCTGGATACATTTGCGGGCGACTGTTTTCACACCGCCCGCTGGCCGGACAATTTCTCACTCGAAGGCAAACGCGTCGGCGTTATCGGCACCGGCTCGACAGCGACGCAAATCACCGGCGCGATTGTCGGTGAAGTATCAAAGCTGTCTTTGTTCCAGCGCACACCGCAATGGATTTTGCCGCTGGCCAATGACCCGATATCGGAAGAACAGCGCGTCGCCTATCGCGCCAACCCCGAATTGCTCGAACAGGAATTCATCCGGCTGAACCTTGAGCAGACCTCGAAATTCGCTGCCGCCATCGTCGGCGAAAATCCATATAGCTACGGCGTCATCGATCGCTATTGCCGCGACCATCTGAACCTTGTGACCGACCCCGATCTGAAAGCCCGCCTGACACCCGATTACAAAGTCGGCTGCAAGCGGCTCATCATGTCGGGCAATTTCTATCATGCCATTCAACAACCCAATGCAGAACTCGTGACGGACGCAATCACGCGCATCGAAGCGGGTGGCATCCGCACCGCCGACGCCAATGCTAGGGAGGGGCGCCTGCATGAACTCGACGTGCTGGTACTGGCGACGGGCTTTGACGCACACAAGATCATGTCGCCGATGACCGTGGCGGGGCGCGGGGGCAAGCGCCTCGACGCGACATGGGCCGATGCGCAGGAAGCCTATCTCGCGGTGACGATTCCCGACTTTCCCAACTGGTTTATGATCGGCGGGCCGAACAGCCCTGTCGGCAATTTCTCGTGGTTGCAAACAGCGGAACTGCAATTCGGCTATGCGCTGCAACTGATCGAAAAATTGCGCGACGGCAATATCCGCGAAATCGCGCCGCGCGCCGAAGCGCTCCGCGCCTTCAACGACGCGGTAAAAGCCAAGATGCCCGACACGATCTGGGCTTCGGGCTGCAAGAGCTGGTACATCGACAAGCACGGCCATGTTGCGTCATGGCCGTGGACCTTTGAAAAATTCAAAGCGGATATGGAAACGCCGGTCTTGTCAGACTACGAAATCGCCTGACGGCTTACCGCCGGATGAGCGACGCCTGACGCAGCAACGGCTTGACCGGTGTGACATGAGCCATTGTCCTTTGCAGGACGGCATTTTCGACTTCAGCGGCGTTGATGACGTCGATGCGGCTTGCCGCGTCGGCCATCAGAAAACCAGCCGTTGCGACCAGAGACAAGATGATATGGCTGAGCCGCGGCGCGGCCCAAAATGATGCTGGCGTCTTCATGCGCCTCCCCCGAAAATGCGATCAAACCCGTTCGTCTGATCGGTTCACTTTTGGCAGGGGACGGTGAAAAAAATAATAACAACCGGGTGAATAAGTTCATTCCGGATTAAATTGAACATTCCTTGTCGCAAGCACCAACGCACCGATGCCATAGGACACGGCGGCAAGCCAGATGAGCGTGCCGATGCCGGGCAGCGCCACACCAAGGCGCAAAAGGAACGTCGCCAAAATGACGCCAGCGAGGCGGCGCGCAAGACCCGGATCAACAAAGGTGAAACGAGATTCAATATTGCCCGCGAGCGTCAGAATGACAGCGATAATGCCGGCCAGAACACCAAGCGGCCAAAGCATTACCAAGATGATCGCCAGCGGTAGACCGATGATGGAGAAGGCCGTAATCAGCACAAGCACCGGCGTGAGGACAAGGAACAGAAAGCCGACCATCAGAGCCGAAAAGCCCTGACGATTGACGGCATCTGAAAGCCGCGCCAACGACCCCGGCCAAAAGGCGACGACAACGCCCGCCGCCAACCCAAACCAAATAGCGCCCCACCACGTCAGGTGATAGCCCGGAGTGGACCAGCGGTCACGTCCGGTAAAATGCGAATTGTAATCCCGGGGCTGCAGAAGATCGGAGCCGAACGGCGCGTCGCGCAACACGCTCGACTTCAGCGCGCCCTTAATTTCGGCGCCCGCGTCGATTTCAGCAGGAAGGCCTGCGAAATAATCCACATCACCGTCAATGCGGGCATCCGGCCCGAAGGCAATATGGGCGCCGTAGAAACTGATGTTGCCCTTCACGCGCCCGTTGATGAGCGCGTCCTGCGAACGGATGGTGAGGTTGCCGCCGATCTCGCCTTCAATCGCCACATGCCGCGCCGCGATCCAGACATCCTTGGCCACCACCGTCTCGCCGTTCAGCGAAATGGTCTCGCCTGTCGCGGTGAGCGAGCCCGCGACCTTGCGCGACACGTTGTAGTCGCGCCCGGCCAAATAAAGGCTGGAGCCGACCTGCCACTCTACAGCACCCGAGGCCGGGTCCGCCGTGGCGGCACCAGCCGACATACCGGATAGCAAAACCATCAGGGCCGTCAGAAGTCCGGCCATAAGGGGACTGCGCATTTTCTCTCTCCCGTTCGCCACAGGCTATCGCGGCATAGGGAGTAGAGCAACGGAACGTGGCAGGCTTATGGTCATAAGACGGTCAGGTCCTTCAGGAATCGCGCAATATCGGCGTTGACCCTGTACATATGGGTCACAAAGAGCCCTTGCGGGGCACCCTGATAGAGTTCGAAGTCAATCTGAGGAATGAGCGCTGCACGCGGGTGCGCGGCGCGGATTGCGAAGCGGCCGCCGCCACAGGCCACGCCGAAGACATCGCCAGACCGGCACCGACCGCAAGCGATGCAGCATTGACCAACAGATCACGTCCATCCATGACAAAAACGCCTTCACATCAACGACAAAAAATCATCGTCGATGTGAAGGCGTCAGGTCGATAACGCGTGAGGTAATAAAATGAAGGCCTTAGGAACCGAATTCCATGATGACCGCGTCCACCGCGAGACTGTCGCCAGCTTTGGCGGAAATTTTGGTGACCTTGCAGTCTTTCTCGGCACGCAGGATGTTTTCCATCTTCATGGCTTCAACGACGGCAAGCGTGTCACCGACTTTCACATCCTGGCCTTCTTCAACCGCAATGGATTTAACCAGACCCGGCATCGGGCAAAGCAGGAACTTTGATGTGTCCGCTGCAATCTTCTCCGGCATCAATGCCGCAAGGCGATGACCGGCAGCGGTACGCACTACGACACAAACATTGGAGCCGCGATAGCTGAGGTTATAACCCTGCTTGGCACGGTCGAGCTGCACGACAATCGCCTGACCATCGACCTTGCCGACAAAGACCGACTGACCGGGCACCCAATCGCTCGACACGAGATGCTCGCCGACCTTCTTACCGCTTTCATCTTTGAAGGTCACTTCAAGACCTGCGTCGATCATGCGGGCGCTGACAGGCTGCGACCAGCCGCCAATCTGCACCACGAGATCAGACGGCAGCTTGCGCGGACGACCCGACAACTGACCAGTGATGAGCACAGCGCGGTCAGCGTGGATCTTGTTCATATAAACAGCGACAGCGGCAAGCTTCACCTGACGCGTGTCACCAAGCTCGACACCGTGAAACCCGTCGGGGAATTCCTCAGCGATGAAGCCTGTTGTGATATTGCCTGATTTCCAGCGCGGATGTTCCATGATCGCGCC
>JAUSLL010000093.1 GCA_030649335.1 Parvibaculum sp.
GTCGATATCCACACCCACTATGACGCGCAGGCGACATGGGACCCCTGGCTGACACCCTCCTCGCAGCATGGCGTCACCACTGTTGTCATCGGCAATTGCGGCGTGGGCTTTGCGCCTGTGAAGCCGGAGGCCCGCAATGAACTCATCGACCTGATGGAAGCGGTCGAGGATATTCCCGGTGCCGCCATGCACGAGGGCATCAAATGGGAATGGGAAAGCTTCCCCGAATTTCTCGATGCGCTGGACAAGCGCTCATACGCTGCCGACATCGGCACGCAGATGCCCCATTGCGCGCTGCGCGTCTATGTCATGGGCTCGCGCGGCATCGACAATGAACCGGCAACGGCAGACGACATCGCAAAAATGCGCGACCTGACCTTTGACGCCATGCAGGCAGGGGCGCTCGGCTTCTCCACATCGCGCACGGATTTGCACAATACGCTCAAAGGCGACCCTGTGCCCGGCACGCTGGCAGCCAACGATGAACTCTTCGGCATTGCCGATGCGCTGAAAGCCCATGGCAGCGGCGTCTTCCAGATCGCGGCGACACATCGCGAGATGGCAAAAGAATTCAGTTGGATGCTGAAAATGGCGAAAGAGACCGGACGCATGGTCACTTTTCAGGTGCAGCAGATCGACGAGGCCCCCGACCTCTACAAGGAAATGCTCGACCTGCTCGACGGCGCGCGGGCGCAAGGCGTGACCAATATTCGCGGGCAACATTCCGGTCGGCCCGTCGGTCTGCTGATGGGCTGGCAAACCTCGATCCATCCCTTCACCGCCTTCCCCGAATATCGCCCCTACTCCCTGCTGCCCTTTGCCGAACGCATTGAAAAGCTCAAAGACCCGAAAGTGCGCGCGGAAATCTGCGGTGGCGCGAACGTGGACAAGCTCGGCGACTTCGGACGCTTCATCACCACGAGCTTCCACAAAATGTATCCGATGGGCGAGCGCGAGAATTATGAACCTTCGCCTGATGACAGCGTGGCCGCTGTTGCTGCACGCAATGGCAAAACGCCTGCAGAAGTCGCTTATGACGCGATGATGCTGAACGAGGGCGAAGCGCTGCTCTATTTCCCGCTGTTTGGCTATTCAACCAATGACTATACGGCGATTGAGGCAACGCTGCGCCACCCGCAGACAGGGATCAGCCTCGCCGACGGAGGGGCGCATGTCGGCTCGATCTGCGACGGCGGCACACCGACCTTCATGCTGACGCACTGGGTGCGCGACCGGACACGCGGCGCGAAATTCGCCATCGAGGATATTATCCGTATTCAGACAAAAGACACGGCGGAACAATATGGGTTGTTTGACCGCGGCGTTCTGAAAGCGGGCATGAAGGCCGACGTCAACATCATCGACTTCGACAATCTCGGCTTCACTCACCCTGAAATGCGCTTCGACCTGCCCGCAGGCGGCAGACGCTTGTGGCAGGGTGCACATGGCTACAAGGCGACAATCCTGTCAGGCGTCATGGTGGCCAAGGACGATGCGCCGACCGGTGCGCTGCCCGGAAAACTCATTCGCGGGCCGCAATCAGCGGCTTGAGATGAGACCGGAAAGCTGCTGCCACGGGGCAATGTCCCAATAGCGCGTGGCGGCACCCGATGGTGACGTGAGCACGAAGACAGACGGAAAATCAGCTTGTGGCGATTGCACGCCCAAGCTGATTTTTTGTGTCGGCACGCCATAAAAGACGCTCGCCGCTTTTTTCGACGTGAAGGCGATGACACGCGGCTGGTGTTTGCGCATGGCGGCGGTGAAACGTGCGATGTCGAACTCGTCTGCCAACACATTGTGATCCATGCCCGAACCGCGCTTGGACATATCGGTGAAGCCGATGCCAAGCGCGACCAGATCGCGGAACTCATGCGGCGCATAGAGACGCGGCGTAAGACCCACCGCGTGGAGCGTCGGCCAGAAACGATTTCCCGGATGAGCGTAATAGGCGCCCACTTCTGCCGAACGATGCGACGCTGCCGTGCCGACGAAGACAAGACGA
The DNA here is from genome assembly GCA_030649335.1 of Parvibaculum sp. Taxonomy (GTDB): domain Bacteria; phylum Pseudomonadota; class Alphaproteobacteria; order Parvibaculales; family Parvibaculaceae; genus Parvibaculum. The sequence goes on from JAUSLL010000093.1 coordinate 2,006, forward strand.
AGGTGGGGTGCAAGTTGATCGGGGAGTTTGTCACCACCCGTTATTGAAATACCCGTTTGTGGCATTTTGGTTGCCCGCTATGAAATCGCTCAGCGCGTAAGTGAGGGCGCTATCTATTGGCGCACAAACCACCTACCACCTGAAACACAAATCTTCCCCACACATCTGTGAGTATCCATACATGTATATTTCTTCTGCCGCCCGCGCTGTCGCGCTCGGCACCCTCTTCGCGTGCGCCATCGTCGGCGGCGCCATCGCCGGCGAAGCACCCGCCGTGACGAAGCTCAACGGTAAAGCCGCTATTGCAGGCACCTATGGCGAACAGGACAATCAGGACGGCGAATTCGGCGGTCTGTTCCTCGGCTCGCTGACCGCGCCCGTGACACACGACTTCGGCTTTCAGGCCGACACCGTGATCGGCACACGCGACGGCAATGAAATCGCAGGCATCGGCGGACACATGTTCTGGCGCGATCCGGCCAAAGGTCTTGTCGGTCTGACAGGCAGCTATGTCAGCATCAACAA
>JAUSLL010000097.1 GCA_030649335.1 Parvibaculum sp.
GGAGCCAAATATATCGTTGATAGCAGCAGCGAGAATTTCTTGGCCGAACTAACCGACGCAATCCACGCGACAGGCGCAACGCTTGCTTTTGACGCGACCGGCGGCGGTACACTCGCTTCCACCATTCTGAGCGCCATGGAAGGTGCCGCAGCCCGAACACCTGGTGCCTATAGCATCTACGGATCTGTTAAGCACAAACAGGTTTACCTCTACGGTGGGCTTGATACATCCGCGACTGTTCTAACGCGTGGCTACGGCATGGCGTGGGGCGTCGGCGGCTGGCTGCTGCCCAATTTCTTGGCCAAAGCGGGCGGCGAGGTCGCAAGCCGACTGCGCATGCGCGTCGTGAAAGAACTCAAGACAACCTTCGCGAGCCACTACACAGATGAGATTTCTCTATCTGATGCATTGCAACGCGATACGGTCGCGCGCTATCTCGAAAAGAAAACAGGTCAAAAATTTTTGGTATGTCCTCAGAGCGATATCTGAGGATAACCCTGTAAGGCGATCTTGATGATGAGATATCTTTATTCTCATTTACAGCCGTCTTGAAGTCATAGCGCTCCCCTTCTCTGTTCTACCAATGCTCACCCCGCGATTTCCCCGTTAACTGGGAAGTCACGGGGTGAGATAGGTGCAACTCGGCTGCTTGCACTCCCAACAGTTACCACGTGAACTTCGAGTACCTGACTCCAGCCGATGTCTACTTCGGCAACGCCGATGACATCCCGTTCAATATCGACCAACTAAACGAGGCCGACCTCCTTTAGATTATGTGGCAACAGTCCAAAATGTTCTGATGACGCCTATTTGGAGTAGGGATTTGAACTGCCGGTCGCTGATTTTACAGATTGTTTTGGTCTGAAATCCGGACGCCGTACCGGTTTGCGGGAGGGTTGCAGTTTTTTAACAACAGAAAAAGGTGGGCGAGGCGTGAACGCACGGGTCAGCCTGCAAAGCTTGGCCCCATCCTGATTGATCGGCCCTCTCATCCGCGCGAGTTTAGTTCTGTCAGACCGCCTCCGCCGGTGCCACAATAGTGTCCAATCGAAAGGTAGGACAAGGCGGGTCAAATGTCGGTCTACACAGCACAAATTGAATGGTCGCTCGGGCAGGGGGAAAACTTTGCGGGCAATCGCTATAGCCGTGCACATCAGTGGAGTTTCGATGGTGGGGCGATTGTGCCGGCATCATCCTCTCCTTCTGTCGTTCCCTTGCCTTGGTCGGATGCCGGCGGTGTGGACCCCGAAGAGGCGCTGGTCGCCTCTGCTTCCTCCTGCCACATGCTGTGGTTTCTTTCGTTGGCTGCTGCGAAGGGCCACACAGTGACGCGTTATGTCGACAAAGCTTCCGGCATCATGGCCAAGGATGACCGCGGCCGTATCGCCATGACCAAAATCACCCTCGCGCCCGATATCACCTTTGCTGACGGGCAGGGGCCTGATGCGGCGGGGCTTGCTGACCTTCACCATCAGGCGCATGAAAAATGCTTCATCGCCAATTCGCTGCGCAGCGAAATTGTGATCGCCGCACCTGCACCCGCCATGTGATATAGACATTTATTCGGGTATTTTGGCATTCGGGTATGCGGGCATGAGGCCGGTGTTGCCCCGACCGCTCAGGAGTGTTGTGTGGCGATTCCATATTCAAAACCGTCGATTGAAGGCAACGAGAGCGCCTATTTGCTGGAAGCCCTCGCCGACGCACACCTGTCGGGCGATGGACGTTTCACCAAGGCCTGCAATGCTTTCCTTGAAAAGAAGGCAGCCGCGCAAAAGGCGCTTCTCGTTCATTCCTGCACGGCGGGTCTGGAGCTCTCAGCGCTGCTCCTCGATATCGCGCCGGGCGACGAAATCATCATGCCGTCCTACACATTTGTCAGCACCGCGAATGCCTTCGTGCTGCGCGGCGGTGTGCCGGTCTTTGTCGATTCGCGTCCCGATACGATGAATATGGATGAGCACCTGGTCGAACAAGCGATCACGCCACGTACACGTGCTATTGCGCCGGTTCACTACGCGGGCGTCGCCTGCGAGATGGATACAATCCTTAGCCTGGCAAAGGCCAATAATCTGGCGGTTGTCGAAGATGCAGCTCAAGGCCTCGGCGCGACTTACAAAGGCCGTGCGCTTGGTACGCTTGGTGAATTCGGAGCTTTGAGTTTTCACGCCAGTAAGAATATTATTTCGGGCGAGGGTGGTGCGTTATTTATCAATGATCAGGCATATGCCGAACGTGCCGAGATTGTCCGCGAGAAGGGCACCAACCGCAGCCGTTTCCTGCGCGGCGAAGTGGACAAATACACATGGGTCGATGTCGGTTCATCCTATTTGCCGAGTGAAATTGTTGCCGCTTTGCTGTTGGCGCAACTCGAGCGTGCCGACGACATTAATGCGCGCCGTGTGGCGATCTGGGAACGCTATCATGCCGCTCTCGCACCGTTTGCGGAGGCCGGGGGCGTACGTCTTCCTTTTGTCCCGACGGAATGTCAGCACAACGGTCACATCTATTTTATGATTTTTGATGATCTGAGCCTCAAGGCAAAGGTGCAGAAGGCACTATCAAACAGCGGCATTTCGGCGCCGGCACATTATGTGCCACTACATTCATCGCCCGGCGGCCGCCGCTTTGGCCGCGTCGCAGGCCCTATGACCGTCACCGATGAAGCAGGAGAGGGGCTGTTACGCTTGCCGACCTATGCGCACATGACATCGGAGGAACAGGACCGCGTGATCGAGGTGATGCTGTCGATATCGGGCTAATCTGCCTCAAACTTCGTGCAGGAAGGGCTATTTGGCGTCTGATTGGTAACATGAATCGTTCTCTTCAGCCGGATTTGAGGGTAGTTTACCTCTCCAAAGGGAGAGCATTCCGGGGTACCCGCCACAAATGTGCTGGCGAGGAAATGCAGCCTGAAAGTTGAAGTAGCGTCAGTGCGACGCAGATAAATTGGGTGGAGTGCAGGGATGCATATTTTTGTGACGGGAGCATGTGGCTATAAGGGCTCCGTGCTTGTGCCGAAGCTTCTCGCTAAAGGACACAGCGTCACAGCTTTTGATATAATGTGGTTCGGTAATTTCCTTCAGCCACATCCCGCGCTTAAAGTCACTCAAGGCGATATCCGCAATATCGACGAGGTCAACCTCGATGGTATTGATGCAATCATCCATCTGTCGAGTGTCGCCAACGACCCATGTGGTGATCTCAATCCGCAACTCACATGGGAAATTAGCTGCCTTGCCACCATGCAGCTTGCCGACCGCGCCAAGCGCGACGGCATCAAACATTTCATCTACGCGTCATCAGGCAGTGTCTATGGCGTGAAAGAGGAATTGCAGGTCACTGAAGACCTCGATCTGTTACCGATCTCCGAATATAATAAAACTAAAATGTGCGGTGAGCGCATCCTCCTGTCCTACAAGGACGATATGGTGGTGCAGATCGTGCGTCCCGCGACCGTGTGCGGATTTTCGCCACGCATGCGCCTTGATGTATCGGTCAACATGCTTGCTATGCAGGCGCTGACCAATGGCCGCATCACGGTGTTCGGCGGTGATCAGACGCGCCCCAACATTCATATCGACGACATCACGGACCTTTATCTCTTCCTGCTTGATCACCCCGAGCACACCGGTGTCTACAACGCCGGATTTGAGAATATTTCGATCCTGCAAATTGCGGAAATGGTGGCAAAACACGTGCCCGCCGAAATCATCGTGACACCTTCCAATGATCCACGCTCCTATCGCGTCAATTCAGACAGATTGCTTGCCACGGGCTTCCGGCCGAAGAAGACAGTTGAAGACGCAATCAAGGAAATAGTCGGCCTCTACCGTCAGAATGCTCTCAAGGATGATGAGCGTTTCCACAATTTGAAATGGATGCAGAAGGAAGTGCTTTGATCATGCAGAACCTGCGCGCACCTTCCACTTTTACCAAATCAAACGCCCTGTTTGCGGACTACTCTTCGCGTCTTTCTGCTCTGATGGCGGATTTTGATTGGTCCGGCGTTTCGCTTCTTGCTGAAGAATTCTTCGATTGCTGGAAATCAGGACGACAGATTTTCATCGCAGGCAATGGCGGCAGCGCCGGCAATGCTATTCATCTCGCCAATGATTTCGTTTATGGCATATCCAAAAAGCCGGGTTCGGGCCTGCGTATTCACGCGCTGCCTGCTAATTCGGCTGTGTTGACCTGTCTCGCCAACGACGAAGGTTATGATCAGATTTTTTCACTGCAGCTTGCGGTGCAGGCGCGTCCCGACGATGTGCTGATTGTGCTATCGGGCAGCGGCAATTCGCCCAATATTTTGAAGGCGCTGGAAGAAGCAAAGCGGATCGGGATGAAAAGCTACGCCATTCTCGGCTATTCAGGCGGCAAGGCGCTTGCGATGACCGATGTGCCCATTCATTTCAATATTGACGATATGCAGATTTCTGAAGACATGCAGCTGATCGTCGGACATATGGTCATGCAGTGGCTTTATACGCAGCGTGACCAGATTTCCAATTGACCGGATCGAAACGTAAATGACCTCCAACGAGAAATTTCTCATTCTCGGCTCGAATTCTTTTTCGGGCGCGACCTTTGCTAATCATTTGGCGGCGGCGGGATACGATGTGCTGGCGACAAGCCGTTCACCGGAACCGCATGACGCTTTTCTGCCGTACAAATGGCAGAAGCAACCGGGCAAAGTCATTTTTCAAACGGTCGACATCAATCAGGACCTCGACAAGCTCGACGCGATCATGCGACGCGAACGTCCATCGCATGTTGTGAATTTTGCCGCCCAGAGCATGGTCGGCGAGAGCTGGAAATATCCTGATCATTGGATGATGACAAACGTCGTTTCGACAGTACGTCTTCATGAACGGTTGCGGCAGTATGATTTTCTCGACCGCTATGTGCATGTGACGACGCCGGAGGTATATGGCAGCACGGATGGCTGGATCAAAGAGGATGTGCCGTTTAATCCGACGACGCCCTATGCCGTGTCGCGTGCGGCAGGCGACATGAGCCTGAAAACCTATGTGAAACAGCATGGCTTTCCGGCGGTCTCGACACGTGCTGCCAATGTGTTCGGCCCCGGTCAGCAGCTATACCGCATCGTGCCCCGCACCATCTTGTTCGCCATGTTGGGACGTAAACTCCAATTGCATGGCGGCGGTCATTCGATCCGGTCGTTCATCGACATGCGTGACGTGTCTGCCGCGACGCTCAAGATCGCTTTGTCGGGCACGCAGGGCGACACCTATCACATCTCAACACCGCGCCTTATCTCGATCCGCGATCTGGTCGAAATGATCGTTAAACGCCTCGGTAAAGACATGGCAAACGCTGTTGAAATCGTTGACGAGCGCCCCGGCAAGGATACGGCTTATATGCTCAACAGTGACAAGTTGCGCGGGGAGCTTGGCTGGGCCGATAAAATTTCGCTTGAGATAGGGATTGAAGATACAATCCTCTGGGCGGAAAAATACATTGAAGAATTAAAGCAACTGCCAGCCGACTACGCGCACAAGCCCTGATTGAACGCCGATCAGGTCAAGGAGATTGACCATATGAATGTTGAAGCCGGGACGGCAAAACTGGATGTCCAATCACTGGAGGATGCTGCGCGCCGTTTGCGTGGCAAAGTGATCGAGATGTCGCACGCCGCTGGCAGCGCGCATCTGGGCTCGTCTCTTTCCTGCTGCGATATCGTCGCCGCTGCTTATTGGCATGTGCTGCGCATTGATCCAACCAACCCAAAAAATGAATTGCGCGATCGTTTCATTCTGTCCAAAGGCCATGCCGCAACGACGATCTATTCCGCGCTCGCCTTTCGCGGCTTCTATCCTGAGCACCTGCTTGAAACCTACACAAAGGACGGCGGCAAGCTCGCAGAGCATCCGCCTGCAAATTCTCTTCCGGGCGTCGAGGCCGCCACGGGTTCGCTTGGCCACGGGCTTCCCATTGGCAATGGCATGGCGCTCGCCGGCCGCATCAAGGGGCAGAGCTACCGAGTCTATGCGTTGATGTCGGATGGCGAATGCAACGAGGGCTCGGTCTGGGAGGCGGCGATGTTTGCCGCCGCGCAGAAGCTCGAAAACCTGTGCGTCATCATCGATTACAACAAATGGCAGGCGACTGCGCGCTCCAACGAAACGCTGGCTCTCGCCCCACTGCGTGAAAAATGGGAAGCCTTCGGTTGGGACGCTGTGGAAGTGGACGGCCATGACATCGGTGCCGTCGCAGCTCTCATGGCCAATGTACCCAACGGCAGTGGCAAGCCTGTTGCCATTGTGGCGCATACCGTTAAGGGCAAAGGCGTCTCCTTCATGGAAGACGACAACAACTGGCATTATCGCGCGCCGACAGCCGAGGAAGTTGTGATCTCGCACAAGGAGCTTGGCCTCGCATGAGAAATGCTTTCGCCGACGAATTGACCAAGCTTGGCAACGAAGACCCGCGCGTCGTCATGTTGTCGGGTGACATTGGCAACCGCTTGTTCGACAAATATCGTGCCGCACACGAAGATCGCTTCTTCAATTGCGGCGTCGCGGAGCAGAACATGATGGGCGTTGCCGCCGGCATGGCCATGTCCGGCTTGCGTCCCATCGCCTACACCATCACACCGTTCATCACGTCGCGCTGTCTCGAACAGATCCGTGTTGATGTTTGTTATCAGGAAGCGCCCGTCATCATCGTGGCCGTCGGCGCTGGTATGTCCTATGCGGGGCTCGGGCCGACGCATCATTCTTGCGAGGACATTTCGTTTCTGCGCTCTCTGCCCAATATGAAAGTTGTTTGCCCCGCAGATGCATGGGAAGTGCGCGCAGCCATGCGTGCGGCGTTGCAGCAGGACAATCCCGTTTACATCCGCATGGGTAAAAAGGGCGAGCCTAAAATCCATAGTGAGATCCCGGCGGATTTCCGTATCGGTAAGGCGCTTACCATCGAAGAAGGCAGCGACGTGTGCCTGCTATCGACCGGCAACATGTTGCCGGAAGTGATCGAGACCGCGCGGTTGCTCAAAGTGCAAGGCGTGTCCGCACGCGTTGTCAGTTATCACACGGTGAAACCGCTGGATGAAGAGTGTCTGGCAGAAGCCTTTTCGCGCTTCAAACTTGTCGCCACAATCGAGGAGCATAGTCTTATCGGTGGTCTAGGATCTGCGGTTTCGGAGTGGATCATTGACGGTGAAGTGAAGACGCAAAAGTTCCTGCGTTTCGGAACGCCCGACAGTTTTTTCCGACTGTCCGGTGAGCAGGAATATGCGCGTGAGCAACTGGGGCTGAGTGCAGATCACATGGCCAAAGCAATAATGGCGGCGCTGGCATGAGCGTTGTTTGTCTCGCCACAAGCAAAGCACAATATCCATGCGGATCGGAATAGATTTCGACAATACGATCGTCAGCTACGATGCGTTGTTTCACAAGGTGGCGCGCGAAGCAGGGCTTGTGCCCGAGAGCGTTGCGGCGACGAAAGTAGCCGTGCGTGATTATTTGCGCGAGATTGGCCGCGAAGACGATTGGACGGAAATGCAAGGCACCGTCTATGGCGGGCGCATGGGCGAAGCGAGCGCGTATCCCGATGTGTTCACTGTCATGCGGGCGGCGCGACGTCAGGGCCATGAATTGTTTATCGTCAGCCACAAGACCAGACACCCGTTTCGTGGCAAGCCATATGACCTTCATCAGGCCGCCCGAAGCTGGGTTGAAAGCGCGATGCGGGACAGTGAGGGCGCTTTGATCCCTCCCGAACAAGTCTTCTTTGAAGTGACCAAAGAAGAGAAGTTGGCGCGCGCAGGCGCTTTGGGTTGCGATTGTTTCATCGACGATTTGCCTGAAATTTTGCTGTCGCCCCATTTTCCGAAAGACATCAGCCCGCTTCTGTTCGATCCCGACGGTATTCACGCCGATCAGACAAGTCTGGTCCGGCTGGCTTCATGGCGAAGTATTGCTGCGCATATCGGTGTCGAAATTGTCTGACGAATTTCTCGACATAGTGAAACAGATGCTGGTGGCCGAAAACATGGATGTGTCGGGCTTCGCCGCAAACGCCTGCCGCGAAGGTGGAAATAATCTTGTCTTCGACATTGACCTCCAAACTCGGCACCTGCTCGCTAAAAAATATTACCGTAGCCCACAGGACGCGCGCGACCGCCTAGGAGCCGAATGGACCTTCATTGCTTATGCGCGTGCCTTGGGATTAAACGATGTTCCTGCGACCATCACATGCGACGAGGCTCAAGGCATCGGTCTTTATGAATTCATTGACGGTCGAAAGCTTGCCCGCGACGAAGTAAAATTGTCTCACGTTGAAGCTGCCGCGCGATTTTTCCTCGCATTGAATGGCGCCCAAAGGTTTGAGGGCGGCAAGAACCTTCCCGTCGCATCGGAAGCGTGTTTCAGCTTTGCCGCGCATATCGATTTGATAGAGCGCCGTCTCGCGCGATTGCAAACAATCAATGCGACAGATGATTTGAGCCATGAAGCGGTAACACTTACCGCCGATTTGATTAGCCGGTGGCACGAAATACGCGCTGCCATCGAGCAACAAGCCGGGCGTTTGCAGTTTGGTCTTCACGATGAATTGCCGAAAAGTAACCGTTGCCTGTCGCCTTCCGACTTCGGCTTTCACAACGCATTGGTAAAATCCGACGGCCAGGTGATATTCATCGACTTTGAGTATTCCGGCTGGGACGATCCGGCGAAGATGGCTGCGGATTTTTTCTGTCAGCCGCAGGTGCCCGTGCCAATGGAACATTTCGAGCTGTTTCTTGATCAGACGATGGCGTTCTCACCAGCTGCCGACGAGATGAAAGAGCGTTCGCGCATATTATTGCCCGCCCAGAAAGTGAAATGGGCCTGCATCATGCTCAATGATTTTCTACCAGATGCCGCTCGTCGCCGCCAGTTTGCAAACCCGCTGGCCGACGTGATGGCCCGCAAACGTAGCCAGCTTGACAAAACCGCCGCTGCGCTTCGATCTTTGAACCTTTGAGGACCTTGCCATGGCCTATGTTGATTTCTTGTCCGTCATCCACAAAAGCACCACGCGCGATTATCTGGCACGGGTCAATGACCTGGAATTTCCAAAGGCCAAAGCGGCGGAACTCGCGAAGAAATGGGACTTTGACTATTGGGACGGTGATCGCCGCGTCAATTACGGCGGCTATCGTTATGACGGTCGCTGGGCAAAAGTCGCAAAGGCGATGGCCGATCACTATGGCATCAAACCTGGTGACAAAATTCTCGACATCGGCTGCGGCAAGGGCTTTTTGATCTATGACTTTACGCAAGTCGTCCCGGGCGTCGAGGTTCAAGGTATCGATATTTCGTCCTATGCCATTGAAAATGTGGTCGATGGAGTCAAGGATCGCGTGCAGGTGGGCCACGCCAATAAACTGCCCTATGCGGATAATGAATTCGATCTCGTCTTCTCGATCAACACCTTCCACAATCTGCATGCTTATGACCTAGATGCCGCTTTGCGCGAGATGGAACGCGTGGGCAAGTCGCACAAGTATATTTGTGTTGAGTCCTATCGAAACGAGGTCGAGAAGGCGAACCTTCTCTATTGGCAGGTGACATGCGAAGCTTTCAACACGCCTGAAGAATGGAGCTGGTGGTTCAAGCAAACGGGTTATACCGGCGACCATTCTTTCATCTACTTCGAATAGGAAGCGACCGATGCTCCCGACCAAAACCAAAGCCGCCATCCTTGTCGAGCAACGCCAACCGCTGGTTGTCGCTGAAATTGATCTGCCATCCGCATTGGACATCGGGCAAGTGCTGGTTCAAATCCAGTTCAGCGGTATATGCGGATCTCAGTTGGGCGAGATTGACGGTGCCAAGGGCCCCGACAAATTTCTGCCACACCTGTTGGGTCATGAAGCGTCTGGTACCGTCCTCGCGATCGGCCCCGGCGTTAAGCAAGTAAAGCCGGCAGACAAGGTCGTCATGCATTGGCGTAAAGGTCCGGGTATTGAAGCAACGCCACCGAGCTATCAATGGGATGGCAAGAAGGTCAATGCCGGTTGGATTGCGACCTTCAGCGAACATGCCGTGATCTCTGAAAATCGGCTGACGAAAATTCCAGATGACAGCAATATGGAAGTTGCGGCCCTGTTCGGTTGCGCCGTCACGACCGGCTTTGGCGTCATCGTCAACAATGCCAAGGTAAAGATTGGCGAGGGTGTTGTCGTGTTTGGTGCAGGTGGCATTGGCCTTAACATCATTCAGGCGGCGGCACTTTCCACCGCCCATCCGATCATCGCCGTCGATCTTTTCGACAACAAGTTGGAGCTTGCCCGGTCTCTCGGTGCTACCCACGTCATCAATGCCAAGACGTCTGACGCGCGTGCCGAAATTGAGAAAATAGTTGGACCGCAGGGGCTCGATGTTTTTATCGACAATACAGGCCAGCCTGCCATCATCGAAATTGGCTATGATCTCACAAAGCCCCAAGGCCGCGTCGTGCTTGTGGGTGTACCACGCAAAGGCAGCAACACATCGATTTACTCCCTGCCGCTCCACTTCGGAAAATCCATCAGCGGCTCCCATGGCGGTGAGGCTGTGCCGGAAGTCGACATCCTCCGCTATCAATCGCTCTATGCAAAAAATGTCATCGAGCTCGATCGGCTGATCACGGCGCATTTTTCATTAGATGAAATCAACGTCGCTATCGCTATCATGCGAGGCGGGGATACCGCTGGACGTGTGATGGTGACAATGTAGCTGATATTGGCGCTCTAGGAGTTTCAATGAATTGCCGAGCACGCTTTGAATGTATGTTCGGTATGATAATGTCATATCGGTTTCGGCCAATATTGGGGCAAATTCGAGGTCCAGGCAGTATGTGCCGTTAGCTCGGGAAACCGATTGAACGAGGAATATTTATGGGTATTGGTAGCGATCTGATAGTTGATCTGTCTTTTCTTCGTTCAGTGGGAGAGCTGGAGGGAAAGAACCGGATGATCGAGATCGGCGCTCAACAGCTGTCCAACTCCTTTCTCAGCGCAACTGATGCACTGCGCGACCTCTATGTGAAGTTTGGCAAGGAACGTTCGGGCGATGATGCCGAAATACTTCAGCAGGAAATTCAACACGGTGTGCTGGAGCACCAGGGGGCCGACGCGCCATTTGCGCGCCAGTTCTGGATGGACTTGGGATTTGAGTATGCCTCCATCGATATTGATGGCAGTCCCGGCAGCATTCCGCTTGATCTAAATGTTGACTCCATACCGCGGAGTCATCGCGGGCAATATGATCTTGTGACAAATTTTGGCACGACAGAGCACGTGTGCAACCAGTTGAATGCCTTCAAAGTCGTTCATGATCTCACCAAGCTTGGTGGACTCATGCTGCACAATCTTCCGGCTCAAGGAATGATGAATCATGGACTCGTAAATTATAACCCCAAATTTTTCTGGATGCTGGCACGTAGCAATGGCTATTCAGTCATCTATTTCACGGTCCAACCTGCAGGTGTTTCTTATGAAATGCCGGAGAACATACAGACCTATATTCAGACAACGGAAGAAGCGAAAAAAGTTGTTGAGGCCTACCGAACAGAGGACGTGATGATAAAAGTCATCATGAAGAAGGTTTACGATATTGATTTTGTTCCGCCACTTGATGTGCCTACCGGAATTTCCACAGACAATCAGGAATTGAGAAACAGATACTGGACGGTGTTTGAGCCTAAGGCCTTTGAACGCATTCCCATGCTGCTTAAAAAATACAGACCCAAATCCAATGTGTTTAAGGACGCTGCGCGCAAGATATTGGATATGGTAGCCAAATAGCGTGGCTTAATCAGGGTAGATTTCGAGCGATGATGATCCCGTCATCTGTTTTCGAATGTCGTCTTTCTGTTTGTCAGTGAGTACATGTTTCCATTCTTGGGAATCGCCGGATCTGAAGTTGAAACTCTTGTCCTTTGAGCCGTTCGTCCAATGGTGATCGTGGGAAACTCTGGGGCCATCAACGAAAAATTTCGACCATGCACGAACGACCGTTCGGCTGTCGGTGCTGGATACACCGAAGGGAATGCCCAGCGCGTTCGCCAAAATAACGGTCACACAGTTGCCTCCCGTTTTAAAGAAGGCAAAGAATGAACCGCAGTGGGGTCTTCATTGATCTGCAATGGATACATAGCGGAATCATTGAGGTCTCGGTTGTTCGAGATGCGAGAACGGCGATCCGTTATTCGGATTCCCACAATTTGTGTTGCTCCTAAATTCTGAAATTTGTGGAAGACGAGAGTAGGTCACTCTCTCCAATCAAACCGGACTTTGAGGTGCTCGGGCAACAAGTCAGATAACATTTTACTCTCATTAGCGCTGAAGACCCCTCGCCACTCGTCCGGGCGCCCCTCCCGAAAGTGGTAGTCGGTATCATGACGAAGTGGAGTCGCGTTCTCCATTGAGAAGTGTTCTCTGGGGCCGCCGTAGTTTTCCAGATATTTTTCAACGAATGCCTCCCAATCATCCACCATGTCTTCAAAAGTGCTGAAAGTGATAGGAATTTCCTCTGAAAGTTTGACCCAACCGTCGATCCAGCGAATGGCATTCCGATAGAAGGGCAACACCATGAGAGCCTTCTCGCTGACGGAGTTTCCTTGGTCTGCCATATCGCGCAAGCGACCTAGCTGAGTTGGATATTTTTCAAGATGATGTACTAGCGAAACAAGTGTCTGCCTTGGGTCGCGAACATGAACAAACATCCGATCAACTCCACCTTCTTTGAGGAGTTGGGCTTGGTCTGAGTATGGATACAAATGTGTGACATGGCAGGCTCCGCCACGCATGTAGTCAAGCGTCCAGTTCGGCACAACACGTTGGTTAATCAGTGCATAGCTTATGCTCGGTAGGTGAAAGCCGGAATTGAATATATTGGAAACGCTGATGGATCCGGATTTTCCTTGCGTCGCAAGTAAAATGCTAGGCAATCCTTTGTCGATGTTTTCGTTGCGCAATCGGTCAATCAATACGGTGTTTTCGTAATCGCCAAGGTTCAGAATGTTCATTTGAGGGTTGGTCGGAAACATATCGTTCATGATTTGCGCGAACTCCTTAATTCGCTTGGTAGCAGACATCACCTCTGAAAGTTGACTGCTGACATGAATTGCAAAATGCCGATATGCATTGCTCGGATGGAGGTTCAAGGCGTCGAGAAATATGTTCGCAGCGCCGGAATAATCCCGCTTGTCGTAGGTTGCTTGGAATAAATGGACGGAGTCTTCAAGTTGCATTTGGGGGCACATCTCTTCGGCTTGTTTCTTAAAGCGTATATCTGGATTCGAACCTCATTGAGGTATCAAGTGAACGAAAGGAGCGATACGAGTTGGCGAGAAATCTACACTATTGAGTGAGGTTGCAATTGGCTTGACGCATTCTAGTCCAATCTTGGTTTGATTGGCGTCGACGTCACCATTTTCAACAGCTTACAATTCTAGCACATTTGAATTATGGGCTAGTATATTGAAATTCAGAGTCCTGTTGACGCTGGGAGTATGTGAATACTGCGAGATGGCGAATTAACCCACAGTCGATCAAGCATTTATATCGAAATATCGTGATCGAGGTCATAGAAAGAAATGGCGGGATATTGGTTTTGAGAGAAATTCTGGATTGCGGGCTGTGTTGCGTAGTTAGCCAAATGTCTCAATGGCGATTCGACAACTGGTGTAATTGCGCTGAGCATCATCTTACGTGTTCAAACTGGTCTGGCGGGCAGAGTGTTGGAGAAGTGATTTGAACGCAGTTATTTCCGATATTATACGAACCACCAAATTGACCGAACTATGGATGCATCTGGGCTGGTCAGAAGTTGAGCGCCGCTATCGTCGTACGCTGCTGGGGCCGCTTTGGCATACCCTTACCATTGCGGTTTTTATTCTGAGCATGGGGCTCATATGGGCCTCTGTGCTGAATATTGACTTCCGCGAATTCGTTTTTCATCTGACCCCTTCACTTATTGCATGGAGTCTTATTTCGAGCGTCATCGTTGAGGCGACAAGCGTTTTCTTGCGCGCCAAGCAAACCGTCTTGACGGTGAATTTGCCCTATCCGGTGTTAGTCCTCGGATTAGTCTGGAAGTTGGTGATTTCGTTCGCTCATCATCTTTCATTGATGGTAATTTTGATGGTGGTCTACGAAACGCCTCCAAGTTTCAATCAGCTTTTCCTTATTCCAGGTCTCGCCCTTGTGATGCTCAACAGCGTCTGGATAGTTATGCTTGTTGGCATAATCTGCCTGAGGTTTCGTGACCTCCAGATGTTCATCTCAGTTGCAATGAATATTGCCCAGTTTGTAACCCCGGTCTATTGGCCGGTGGAGCGCATAGCGCCTAGTTTAGGGTGGGTTGTACAGTACAACCCACTTTACCATCAGTTGCAGCTTATTCGTGAGCCTCTGGCTGGTCGGGCGCCTGATATCGAAAACTGGTTGTGGGGCCTGAGCATGCTTGCGGTTGGCTTGACCATAACTGCAGTCACCTACACGCTTTCACGCAAAAGATTAGCTTATTGGTTCTAATATGACGGGCATATCTCTGGATAATGTAACGGTTGAGTTCAATGTTGGCGGGACATTGAATAGTGCGATGCGTGGCTTTTCACGACGTGTCGGCGGACGGTTCAATGCAGAAAGCGGAATTGTACGGGCCTTAGATGGTGTCTCATTCAATCTCGCAGAGGGAGAGCGCGTTGGTTTGATTGGGCATAACGGAGCGGGAAAGTCGACTTTGCTTCGAACCATTTCTGGAATCTATGCGCCGCAGATTGGAAAAGTAAGTACGCAAGGGAGCATCTCGGCACTCTTTAGTGGTAGCCCCGGCATTGAGCCTGACGACACGGGCTATCAGAACATACTGAACTGCGGCTTGTTTTTGGGCATGTCAAAAAAGGAAATTCGTTCAAAGATCGATGAGATTGCTGAGTTTTCCGGTCTGGGAGAATACCTAGGATTGCCTGTCAGAACATATTCTTCAGGTATGAACATGCGTCTGTCATTCAGCATAGCTACATCAATCAACCCCCAGATATTGTTGGTAGACGAAGCGCTTGGTACGGGGGACGCACGATTTGCGGAAAAGGCACAACAGCGCATACTGCAATTGGCCGAGCGATCTTCAATCTTGGTCATGGCATCGCATTCGCCTGCATTACTGAAGTCAATCTGCAATCGCGGAATACTACTCGAGCAAGGCAAGGTGCTACACGATGGCCCGATCGACGAAGTCGCCGAAGTGTATCGAGAGTCGATTGTTAAGAGCGCTGAGTTGGATGGTGGACAGAATGGTGAGCGTCTCTTGCAGATGGTGCAAGAAAGTGCGCAGCGGGGCGAGACGGTTCCTCTTCATATCGAAGAGGTGGCACTTCAGCACGTGCTTCGTAGCAGGCCGGATGACGCCATTTTGTTGCGACGGCTTTACCGAATATTGAAAGAGCAGAACAAGGAAGTTCCAAGGGACATTGAGGTAAAGGCCCTCGAATCCATACTGAGTATCAAGCCGGAAGATAAAGCGACTATGCGACGGTTGGCGGAGTTGAAGGCTGTCGAGGACTCAGCGGCGGACGCCTGATTTGCGCTATATATGCTGTTCCTCGGTCAAGAATATGCTGCACCAATGAAGCTTACAATCAGAGTGGAGAAGCAAGTGTTATACGACGCTGAGTTGATCGCGAAAATTGATAAACTTGGCGTGCATCCCTTCATACTTTTGCGCCGAAGGACAACCGCCGAACCCTCCGAGCAATTTGTTGTTTGTCCAACCCAAAATGATATTCCGACTTTTGCAGCGGAGTTAAAGTCTCTACCCGAATTTGAAGAGTTGTGGTTGCTTCGGGGATTGGCGCATGCGCTTGAGGGACAGTTGACACTCGCGACAAGCGCGTTCGCCAAATGGCTGATCGGAGTCGGCAGTCCTGCCAACGTAAAAGTTTTTGTTGGGCTGCCCCCGGCGGTGGAGCAAGAACTCTTCTGGGGATATCCGGCTTTGGAATTTAGCTGCCCTGCGGTGCCTGAAGAACCGCGATGTGACCGGCAATCGGTTTTACAGTCTTTGTTGAGAGCTTACGCCGAAGCGAGCGGCAATGACGCGGCGCGCGGCTTCCTCACAGATTCGATTGCATTGGCGCTGAGTCTCGCAGCTCAAAATGGCGATGCAACAGAATTGGAAGATGTGCTTGCGGGCTATGCCGAACAAAGTACCGCGACGACTTATGCCCGCATCGCAATGGATACGTATAGCGCTAAGCAGGCAAAACTATCGGTGGATCGCGTCCCGATTTTCTGGATGAGAAATGCCGAAAGCTTCTCGGTCGAACTACGCAGTCTCCCGCAGAACGCTAGCCTTTTCTTGACGACAGAGGATGGTTCATCGAATAGTTCCGCGGATATGATCGCAAAAGTAGCCAAATTGTCCGGTGATGATTACCGACAGTCGGCAAAGTTTTTTAACGCGGCGGTTGATGAGATTAGCCGCACGTTTCACATTTCCAGTTTCTGGGGCGACCGACTTCTCACCTTGGATAAGGCGGCGGGCTTTCTTGAAGAAGGTCGCTTTGCGGCCGCATTTGACGCATTTCCCAAGGACCACCCCTATGACCAATATATGGGAAGTGGCTCTATAGCCTGGCGGTTGCACACATTGGTGTGGGGAGCGCGATTGGGGTTGGCAATAGAAGGTGATTTTGTTGAATGCGGCACCTTTCGCGGTGATATGGCGGCATTCATTTATGCTTGCTGCGAAATGGAGAGCACCACCAAAGTATTTCATCTGTTTGATTCATTTGATGGTTTTTCACCAACTCTTTCCTCTGAAGAGGACTATCCCGACAATCCGGGATTTCTCGAATACACCAATCAATTTTATAAAAAAGAAGGTCTCTATGAGAGTGTCGTTGCGCGCTTTGCGCATCACTCAAATGTGAAGGTGATAAAAGGTTTTCTACCTGAGGCGTTGGATAATGCTACCCCAGACAAAATAGGATTTCTCCATGTCGATCTGAACTCTTGGCAAGCAGAAACGGCGTGTTTAGAAATTTTATATGACCGCGTGTCTTCCGGCGGAATTATTATTTATGATGATTACGGATGGAAATTATTTCATAAGCAGAAGGAAGCTGCTGATGCATTTATGGCATCTCGGAATAATTTCATACTGGAATTGCCTACGGGGCAGGGTCTGGTCATAAAGAGATAGATTTGAACAATTCCCTCTCTATATTTTTTTGGGAAAAAATTCAGCGTGTGCGAGCGCAAGGCTTTCTACGTTGCCGATGTCGCGGTGATAGCCCGATGTCTCAAAGGCGAGGATGCGACCTACGTAGTGGGGGATGACTTCGGTGCTTAGATCAATGACACTTTTTTCGAGCGTTACCGCAAACTCGATCACTTCAGGTTCAATAAGATAGACAGCAGCGTTGGCGAGGTTTGTCGGTGGAGCTTCCACCTTTTCGTGGAACGCCTGAACAATCAAATTGTCGTCGATTTCCAGAACGCCGCAGGATTTGGGATCGTCGGTGCGAAAAGCCAGCATTGTTATAGCGACGCCGTTTGGCCGCTCCTGATGTGCGTTGATGAGGGCACGTATATCGAAGTCGGTCAGATTGTCAGCGTGCGCGATGAGGGCGGGAGCGCCATCAAAAAAATCCCGATTGGCGAGAATTGTACCGCCGGTACCGAGAAGCTCTGACTCATAGACAAGTGTCACTCTGTCTCGCCATGGGCTGTTTGCGATATGGCGTTCGACCGTGTCTGCAAGGTAATGCGTGTTAATCAGTGCATGCTCAACATCATCGTTAGTGAACAAGTGGTCCAGCCAATAGTCCAGCAAAGGGCGGCCATGAATTGGAACAAGGCATTTTGGAATGGTATTGGTGATCGGCCTGAGGCGGGTGCCCATTCCGGCGGCCAGAAGCAATGCACGCAATGCGGTGGCTCCTCTCGCTATGTTCTGTGGGAAGAGCTTGGGTCTTCAATTTCAGTGATGAGATCTTCCAGCGCGAGCGGCGTATTGCCAAGGCGCGATACCTGACATGCGGCCGCCAAGGCGCCAAAATAGGTGCTCTGCCAGATGTCCACGCCGACAGCTCGCGCCATTGCACTGCAGGTAAACAGGCTGTCGCCAGCGCCGGCCACATCTTTGGGGGTGGTGTTGAATGCAGGCAATCGGTCCGTAACATATATCCCATTGTGAAGGCCGTGGATCAGCAGCCCTTCCGACCCGAGTGTCACGATGACGTTGTTGGCGCGGGATTCTCGTTGCAGATTTGCGCCGATGATAACAAGGCCTGAATCCTGATCCCGCAGCGCCAATCTCGCCTCGCGTTCAGTCGGCGTCACGATCTCCATATCCTTAAAACGCGAAATATCAGAAAGCTGCGATGAAGCCTGGCTGTCGGCCGCCATGAGAATGTTTCGGCTCAAGGCCATGCTGACGATCTGATTCACGAGAGGTTGTGGCAGGCAACCATAATTAAAGTCAGAAAAGAGGATCAGATCAGTATTATCAATGCGCTTTTCAACTGCCGAGATCACCATCTTGATGAGGTCAGGGCTAATGGCGTGTTGGCGTAATTGGTTGACGCGCAGCAGCGTTTTTCCGTTGGCACGATATCTTTTCTTGTGCGTTGTAGGCCGCGTTGTGTCGGTGATAAAATCAAAGCTGACACCGGAATGTTCAAGTGTCGTGCGGGCAAAGTCCGACCATGAATCTTGTCCGGTCACGGATATGAAATGTACTTTGCCGCCAATGCCTGCGGCGTGAGCGGCTACAATGCCTGCGCCGCCAATAAATGTTTTTTCGTCAATGGGCGTCACAACAATGGTCGGATCTTCTTGCGACATGCCGAGTGGTTCGCAGTTGGCATAGGTGTCCACTATCAGATCGCCTATCACGAGAACGCGCAAGCCAGCGAGCTTTGGTAATATGGCCTTGAGATCTGAAATCTCAAATCCGCGCCGTTTGGGAAAATCAAGAGGCTTACGGATCGCTGAAAAATTGGTTTCATAATATTCTTTTTGAATCAAATTCAATGATGCAAATCGAACTTCGCCTGAACTAAAAAGCAACTTCCCGCCATAGAGGTCTACGGCGCTTTGCTCAGGATTTTCCCGCGTTTCATACTCTTTGCCTTTGACGACCACTTCTGGCTGAAGCCGTGCAATAAAGTCTTCAGGCAATTCTTCGAGTAGGAACGTGTGATCGACGATGGAAATGGCGCGCAAACCTTCAAGGCGCAATTCCGCAGGTAACGATACGCCTGCAGTTGTGTCTGGCGTGACAGCTATGAGAAGAAAGTCTGCATTCTCCTTAGCAAATTTCAAAATGCGCAAGTGCCCCGGATGAACCACGTTGAAGTTACCCGAGATAAATGCAATTCGGCGGTTGGGGCCCGCCTTGGCGCGAATTGCCTCAATCGATTGATCGGTTGAAAGGTTTTTGTCCATCGTAAAGGGCCCTGGATTGGCTTTGCGGCTTTGTTCTTTGAGCAGATTTGTCCGCAAAATATACAGCATTTGAACGCTGTCAGGCCAAATTCAATTGATGCTCGTGTGGCGAGGTGAGTTATTGCGCCTTAAAACGAAGGTTCGAAAGACTTGGATGAGAGAAGTAGGACGTAGGCGTAGAGTAAGCCACACCAAGATGAGCATTTTCGACAATGTCGCAGGACGAAGGCGCGCTAGCCCTTCGAGTGCGGCGCGATCCCATGATGATTTGCCTCCCATAGAACGCAATATGCTCGTATTAAACGGCAGTGAGACAAGAGCAAGGCGACACACTGCGAACCGCCAGCGTCGTGCATACAGCTCAGCATATTGAGGTGGGAAGGTAGGGTCATGTGCAATGGCCACACGAATCTTGTCGATGATCGCGAGCGCATCCTTTGGGTCACTTGCCGATTTGCGGGAATACCCGTCAGGATCTATGCGCCAATCAGCGACCACGCGCGGTGTGAAGCAAAATCCGTAGCGCAGTGCAAGTTGTTTGCTCGCAAATCCATCAGCAAATGAGCCAAATGAAGCATCAAATCCACCAATGCTCTTTATGTGGTCAGTCCGATAGACGCTCGCACCGGTGAGGATCCAATGATCGGTCGTAAGGATCAAAGATTGAGCGCGACGGGGCGCTATGTAAGACGTGTTCTGTGTGGGGCGTGCAATCGGGCGATAGCCGAGCGCATAGCCCTTCTGATCAACAAGGCGTGTCTCTCCGCAGGCGAGGGCAGCTTCGGGGTGGGTGACAAGCAGCGATATCATGGCCTGAAAAAGGGTGGGGTGTGTCACATCATCGGCTGAACCAAAATATACGTAGTTACCGCGTGCTTCAGTCAAACCACGATTGAGTGCGGCGATGGCTCCCAGGTTGACATCGTGCGTGATAAGTCGGATTAGCGCCGGGTGCTGGTCCTGCAGGCCTGCGATGACTCTACGGCTATTGTCTGTAGATGCGTCATCTACGATGATAATCTCATCAGGGCGAACGGATTGGGCAAGCAATGCGTCAACCGCGCGACCAATAAAGGCCCCATGATTGTAATTGGGGATTATGGCGCTAAGACGAATGTCCTGACTGGTTGCGTCGGTCATGAAAAGTGCTCGCGCGCAATGTCAGTACACAGATCCTTCATGGACCGGAATGAAGTTATGTCGAGCGCACGCAGTTTTGCGGTGTCCAGTGATGTATCGAGTGGGCGTTTTTCAAGAAACGGAAAGTCATGAATTTTGGCTGCTGTGAGATTGATGGAAAGAGTGGGCGTTAGGTCTTCGACCGTTTCCACCAATGTTTTCGCCAGATCATAGCGGCTCATGGCTTCGTCGCCCGCCACATGAAAAATGCCGATGGCGGCGTGATCAATCAATTGGACAATGGATCGGGCTACGTCGTCCACCAATGCGGGTGAAAACACTTGATCGGTTGCGCAACGCATTTCGCGCCCATCTTGAATATCATTGACCCATTGACCAAGCACGCTGTGTGTATCGCGCGCACCACTAACCAGCTTGGAAGCTCTTGCAATGATCCATGGTGCATTCTGGTTATGGAGCCACTCTTCAACCGCAACTTTTTGAGCGCCGTATTGTGTCGTGGGGCAGGTGGATTCTGTTTCGTTTCGTGCGCCGCGTGTGCCGTCAAACACATAATCGGTAGACAAAAAGACAGGTACAATTCCGGCATCAATGGCATCTCTCATAGCTTCAATGACCGAATGAACATTGATCTGCGCACTGCCGACCGGGTCTCTGGCGCAAAATTCAGGATTGATCGCGCCATAGGTCACAACGGCGTGACTGGGCTCAATTGACATTTCCGAAATGAGATCACGCAGGCGCGTCTCCGAGGCATCGAAATGGAGACCGTTGGGAACAGGTTTTGAGTTGTAGGTAGATATCCCCCTCGACCCGAGCGTGCGCCCAAGGCTTTGGCCAAGATAGCCGGAACCTCCCACCACCAATACGCTTCTCATTTCCTGTCCTGCTCAATCAAAATTGTGACTTACAGGACCATAAAGATTTGAAATCCTGTAGAATAGCGCAATTATAGTCGGATCAGACCATGCTTAGGGCTGGGGATGTCTGGATAACGGGGAGGTTATGTGAGTACCGAAAGTGGGACCAAAGAGCCGCAGTACAACATGCTGTTTGACGTCAAACGGAAGCATGGAGTGGCGAAGCTAGGTGTGATGGTGAATGAGTCCTGGAGCCAGGACCCGAAACGCACGGTCTTCACATTAGTTCGATATAAATTTGTCTCCAAGCTCTTTGAAGGACGCAAGAGCGTTCTTGAGATTGGCTGTGCAGACGCCTTCGGAACGCGCATCGTGCAGCAAGCAGTTGAGCACGTGACAGCGGTCGATTTTGATCCTCTGTTTATCGAGGATGCGAAGGAGCGCATGGACCCTCATTGGCCATTTGATGTCGCTGTGCATGATTTGCTTGAGGGTCCCGTGCCCGGAACGTTCGACGGCATATACGCACTCGATGTGCTGGAGCACATTGACCCTTCACTGGAACACAAATTTCTTGCCAATGCCGTGGCGTCGCTATCAGAAACAGGCATCGCCATTTTTGGAATGCCATCGCTTGAGTCTCAGGCTTATGCCTCGCCACAGAGCAAGGAAGGTCACGTCAATTGCAAATCAGGCAAGGACTTGAAGGCCACGCTCGAAACTTATTTCAATACAGTATTCATTTTTTCGATGAACGATGAAGTTGTTCACACCGGCTTCTATCCAATGGCTCATTATCTCATGGGTGTATGCGCGCATCCCAAGAAAGCGGGTGTGTGAGCTTTCGCCTGATCTTGCGATAAAACTAAACATAGGTCGGGTTAATAGAATTCGTCTGGGGGGACTGTGGAATCTAAAGTGCTGGTCAAAGAGTGGGTGCGATCTATTTTGGGCCCAGGTCTGAGTGCTCGCTTGGGCGCAGGGCTGCGCTATTGGATGCCGCGCATCGACTATAACCTCTTTCAGTTTGAGCAAGGTGCCCGCCGCCTTCTGGGTGGTCGCGTCGGTGCGGTCTATAGCGTGGCGCAAATCGATCCGGTGAAGAGCAGTAACGGCCTTGCGCGCATGGCCATGATGGGCGTGGTCGATCAAATGGGACGACGCAACGATATAGTTGGGTTGAAGGCGCGTTTCGATGACATTGCACAGACCGAGCATTTCAACTCTTCCGATCTGATGTTCAGTTTTGGTAAGTGGTTTTTGAAGGCGCATGAAGTGAATTACGCCATGCAAGCTTTCTCGCAATTTGTTCGGCTTGATCAAGTCGATGGAAAATTTCACGTCGGTCGGGTGCTTCTCGATTACATAAATGACGAGCCGTCGGTGCCATGTCTGTTGGCCATTCTCGACGGTTTTGCACGTGTTGAAGCTTATGAGGTTCCTGATCTGGTTGCGGGCATGATTGCCAGCGTTGAGGCTGCGAACAAAAATTTCGACACAAAAATTGAATTGCCTGAAGATCTCTACCAGGCGCTACCGCCGCTCGTTCTCAACAATATGGGCGATAAATTATTGGGAAGTGGTGATGCAAACGGAGCCTTGCCATTCTATCTGCGCAGCATCAGGAAAATTCCGCACGACATCCTTCTTCGATTGCAGGTCGGCGTGACCTATTTTCTCGCTGGGAGGTACAAAGAAGCCGAGCGTCATTGGAATATTTTAGCTGCAACACGCAAAAATGAGCGCACCAAACTCGGCATTGGAAATTCCGGTGTTCGAATACTTGGTGAAAGCTTTTTTGTTGCGATCGGCCACACCGCATATATTGATACATACATCAAAGCCGTAAAACTTGGGTGGCGGCAGGTCGATCGCATTATAGCGCCGATCAGCATGGGTAAACCGATGCCCGGACAGGCATTGTTGGGGTATCTGTCAAAATATGTGGAGCAAGTGCCTTATGCGCCGGGGCAGATTGATAGCATTGTGCATAAAATTGGCCTCGAAAGTCCGCTGAAGGCCAATGACAATAGTGTAGAAATCGACGTTCGCATTTCGACAACTGATGATTTTTGGTACGGACCGTCCGCAGACGGAAACGTGCGCTGGTTCGCCCCTCATGGCGCGGATGTTGAGCGTGAATGGAGGGCGCGCGATAACGGTCCCTTATTTTCGATCTCGGAAGAAGAAACCGCGTTGTTTCGCGCATCGATGGAGCAGGTGTTCGGATTGCCGCGCGATGCATGGTTTGTTGGGTTGCATGTACGCACGCCGGGTTATCATCAAAAATGGCATGATGCGCATCCGGGAACACGCAACGCCGAAATCGAGACCTATAAGGAGGTCATTGACTGGATCATCGAACAGGGCGGCTGGGTTGTTCGTCTTGGTGACCAGAGTATGCCGCCCTATGCGCCGCATGAGCGAGTGATCGATTATGCCACCAGCGAGTTTCGCAGTCCGGATATTGACATCATGCTATGCGCCACATGCGCCTACTTTCTGGGCACGAATTCCGGCCTGAGTGTTGTTCCGGCCATATTTGGCAGGCCATGTGCGTTGACCAACTGGTCGCCAATCGCCATTCCGAATTGGTATATCGACGATGTCTATGTGCCGAAGCTGGTTCGGGAGACAGCGACAGGTCGACTGCTCACATTCCGTGAAATGTTCTCAAGCATGGCCGGCTGGTCGCAATTTGCCAAAGACTATAAAAAGGCCGGTCTGGAAATTGTCGAGAATGATGCTGAAGATCTTCTCGATGCTACGATCGAAGTTCATGAAGCCTATATGGGAAGGTTTGCGCTAAGCGTCGAAGAGCAAGCCATGATCGACCGGTTCAACGAAATCGCTGTGGCACACGAAGGTTTTGTCGGTAGCCGCATCAGTGCACGTTTCCTGAAGCGGTATAAGCATTTGATGGACTAGGCCTATCAAGCGTTAGGGCAATGGATTAGCCCAAATCGAATGGATCAATGGTGATGACACCCTTGAGTGCCATGGCCTTTGTGATCTTGTCCATCCATGCAGGGTAGGGGAAAGCTGTTTTCAACACGGTGCCTGAAGAAATGTTTTCAATTGCTTCCGCCGTCGAGAGAATTGAAACGCCTGCGCCTATCGGTGCTCTTCGACCGGATTTTCTGGGATCATCGTCAATCATCCAGTCCACCTGATCGGCAAGGCCCGCGAAGTTCAGGAAGTTGATCTGGATATGAGAGGCGCCGATGGCGACGATAGGGCGCGGTGCTTTAGCAATGGCTGTCTGCAGTTTGTCTACCATGGCGGCCCAACGTGTCGAGCAATCGGCAATATCGGCAAGAGTTGATTGGTCCTGCCCGATATTGGCGGAGGCGGCTTCACCGCCGTTGCGCGCAAAGCAAACGAGATTCTGCGTGTCGCGAAATCGGATAGTACTGAGTTTTGATGCTTCCAGCCCGTGTCGTTGCATCAGCAAGTTTAGCGACGACGGACGGAAATAGCTGACATGCTCATCCCAAATTTCATGGACAAAAAGCTGTGTGATAATCCAATCTGTGTCCGGCACTTCTATGACACAAATGCCGTTTGGCTTCAGCAGTTTTGCGATGGCCGTGATCAGATCTTCCGGCACAGGCACATGTTCAAGCGTGTGCCGGCACACAACAGCATCGGCAAGGCCATACTTATCGACTATGAGTTTCGCATTGATGGGCGTCAGAGGAAATGCTTCGACACGAAACCCATTTGCACCAGCTGATTGAGAGAGAGAGACCGACGGTTCGACGCCTGCCAGATTATCGAAACCCTTGGCGCGCAACGCCTTCAGAAATGATCCATCGTTACAGCCCACTTCAATGATCAGATCATGAGGCGACAATCCCTCGTCAACTATGCTCTGAATAATATCGTCTGTGTAATGCGGTAGTTGTTGGGCTGTGCCGCGCTCCACTTCGGCATAGTCGATCTTTGTCATTGCGTCATGTACCTGACGGATGAAACCGCAAGTAGTGCAATACTCGAGGTTCAACTGAGCTTTCGGAACGTCGCTCGGGTTGCCATCCGTCAGATAAAATCCGGTGCGGGGCAAAAGGCCGAACTCGAAAAACGGTTTGAAGGATGCTCCGCCGCAGCAGCTACAATCAGGCATGTGTGTGAATTCAATCTGGAGGCTGTGCGAGATTTCTAATAAAGAACGGTAAACTCAATGCTGACCCGAGTGTTAGGCGTCGTGTTCATTGCTCCGACATGCAGCATATAATAGTTGAACAGGAATGCTGTTCCGGCTGGCCGGTCAAACAAGCGATAGTCCAATCCGTTGATCTCAAAGCCGGGTTCAAAACCAACCTTGTGTCCCACCACCTTGGTCTTGTACGGCAATGCTTGCTGATGTGAACCGGGCACGGCCACAAGACCGTTTTCCGTTGCATCGATACAAATTGGAACCCACACCTTTAATCTGTTTTTTTTCTCCGGCGTCGGCCATTGATAGTATTCCCAGAACCAGTTGTCGCAATGCAAGAAGCCCACGTCCTCTCGCACGTTTGGTCGGACAACGCGCATACAGATTTGGTCGTACCCGACACCATCTTCATCGGCGAGCGCAATATCGCCCAATCCGTCCGCGAGATATCTGAACAGGGACATGGTCCGGATTTCTTCGACAGCTTCTTTGCTGAGAATGCGCCCTATCTTGGACAGCAAGCTCTGATGATCAAACTGTGAAGCAACGGAGTGATACTGTTCAAGCGCGCAACCGGAAATTAATTCAGATGCCTTCCCGCCAAGGGATGTGGCACTACGCACTAGATGTTCTTTGATGAGTTCAGCAATGCGCGCCACCTCGTCGCTGCGCAGTGTCGGTCCTTGCCTGCATCCAAGCTCGCCACCGAAGAGGCGTTCTGCGCGTTGGTCTTCCTTGAACAAGTCACGCGCGGAAAGCGGAGCAATTTCCGCGCCGAATGGTCGGGGCCTTATGAAGCCTCGCTCACTATCAAACAGCGCTGAGTTCAGCTCATCTCGCATGTGCAAAGTGCCTGTGCCAGCCAAGAAAATTCAATCAGATGCGTCGTCGAAGCCAGTATAGGGAGAGGCCATTTGACAAACAAGGCGCATGAATCGGCGTTTTCCGGGCCAATTTCATCGGAATACCTTGGTTGTTTAGTACTTAACCTTGATGAAGAGGCCCGCCACATAATCGGGTTTGTGATTCGTCTGTCCGCGTACAAAGTCAACGCAACTTCCGATAACTCCCAAGACCGTGACAACGGGAATGAGCGCGATCGCGACAACGGCAGCGAACCTTGGGCGGGCGTCGATCAGCGGCATAAATTTGATGGTTAGCTCGTGGGCAAATATATGCAATGCCCGCCCGACCAGAATGGTTTCCGCGTGCCGGGCCTTGGGCGGTATGAGGGTATCAATTTGCTTCATCAGGCTTGATACGGGAACAGAAGCCTGTGGTATGGCCCCGAGATAAAGCGGAGAGAAAAGCACGCTATCCTGCAACAAAGGCATGTGAGAGCGAAGGCGCTCTTGCAGTCGCCCCGCATCAGGCAGCTGGTCTGGGTGCAGGAGGATCACGACATGACGATGATCTGCAATGTGCGTCGGCATGTTTCCGTGCTCGAGGTCAGCCGGTGCAATTAGGACGAGGCCTTGTCCTGCCAGTTGTTTCATACCGGGGGTCACGCTGCGCGCATCACTCACCAGAACGAACGAGCCGGCCTTTCCATAGGCTGAAATCTCGGCAGCGATCCGGCGATAATTTGCATAATGAAAATGCCAGAAGGGAACCGTTGGCATATTTGCGTTGAGCTGCGCATTAAAGCGCCGTGCGGCATTGAAGATGCGTCGTCCGTATGTTGAGGGAGGGGCAATGGCATCACGATTGTCCGGATGATCAAACTCTTCCGGCATACTTGTGACACCGGAACGCTCTCGCCAATTTGTGAGTCCGCCGATCCAATGTGGATGCCCAATGTGGTTTCTGGCTGGTGGCATCATCCCTATGGCTTGGTCCACAAAGCGCTCCGCCGCTTTTGTCGTCTCCGCAATATCGTCCGGTAAGTCGCGGCTATGGAACAGCAAAGTTTGTTTGAAATTTTTGATATGCAGTGCTGTGGCCCAAGGCGCGCTCGTACGTGCCACATAGGCAGCGTCGGTATGGCCTGGTCGCAACAATTCGCGTTCAAAATCGTGTGACTGAAGTTCGAGCATAAAGAGGTTGTCGGAGTCTGTGATCGTATGGAGATCATCGAGAGATGCGAAATGCTGGATAAAGCTATAGTCGCAATAAGAGTTGATGTGATGCACGACCCGGTGCGGTTTGATGCACAACATGAAGGTTAGTAAGTAACGGCCAACAACCGTCTGGTCATCGACACGCCAGTAAAGCTGGTTGGGCCGCAGCGATACGACGCCTTGCTGAGTTGCAAATTTGGCGATCGTCGTCGGGTGCGGCCTATCAAGCGCCAATCCGACAATGTCACGCGGGGGCATGTCGAGCTTGCCATCATGCGTATCAATCCAATTGGTAAGGACGGGAGCGACAGCTTCCTCTACAGCACGGTAGCTCGGCGCCATGATGGCGGTCTCACCGCGCGCGATCAGATCACCCAAATGAGATAGTGACTCGTCGCTCAGTATGAAATCAGCATTCATAAAAATAAATGCGATTTCCGTCATGGCTGTGCCATGCCGAATGATCCCGCGGCCAAAGGCCCCTGTCAGCGTCACGCTGTACATGTCCTTGCCAACGAGGTCATCAATATCGATGAAGTTGACCGGACAAATCTCGCGCAAGGCTGCGCAGGACGTGCTGGCAGAAAAAACCTCACCGTCATTGCGCAAAGTCAGAATATCAATTTCGAGATCAACGCGCGTCGCCAACGCCGGAAGGTTGTTGGGCGCAAGCCACGACGGCAACGCATAGCACGTCAGATAGTCGAAATATTTTTGTCCCCAGACCGTCAAAAGCAGTCGCGCTTTCTTTTTCTTTTGATCTGTCATATGGACACTCAACTTGTTCTGGCGTGGTATGCCTCATACGAGGCAGCATCGCTCTTCGACGTTTCCCCATGCGTTAGCCCCTTGCTTGCATTAGCATATACCGAGATTCGAACGCGTCGCGGTTGAATTCTCAAATGAACGCCGATTGGGGAATTTTGATCCATGTATAAAGTCCTCGTCACAGGGGCGAGTGGATTTATTGGCAAGGAAGTGGTCAGGCAGCTGGTGGCTGCGGGACGGCCCGTGCGCGTCGCGTTGCGCGACGGATGTGCAAGAGATGATTTTAATTCTTCTGTGGAAGTGGTTGAAACCGGACATATCGACGGTAAGACCTTGTGGCATAAGGCTCTCGCAGGCATCGACCAGATTATTCACCTTGCCTCTCATGTCCATCAACCCGGCACCGGGCCGGAGATTTTTGCGTGTGTCAACGTGCAGGGAACGGAACATTTGGCGCGCATGGCGCTCGCGGCTGACGTAACGCGGCTCGTTTATGTCAGTTCGGTCAAGGCGCAGGGTGAAACGACCTACGGCTCGCCAATGTGGGAATCCGACCCTCTCGCACCGGAAGACGCTTACGGTTGCTCCAAGCGCGACGCCGAATTGGCCCTCAAAAAGGTGGCGTGCGATACGACGTTGGAGTTTTCCATTATCCGTCCGACACTCGTCTATGGCCCGAATGCTGTGGGTAATTTGCAGCGTTTGATGGCGCTTGTAGCGCGCGGCCTGCCGCTGCCCTTCGGTGCCCTTCAGAATCGTCGCAGCCTTGTCGATGTGGAAACACTGGCGGATCTCTGTATCAGGTGTCTGGATCATCCCGCTGCGCGCAATGAGATATTTCTTGCTGCTGATGACGCGCCGATCTCCACCACCAAGCTCTTGAAGTGCCTTGCCGCAGGTCTCGACATCACGCCGCTCCTCTTTCCGTTTTCCGGTTCCGCCTTGCGTTTTGCAGGCAGACTTCTGCGTCGTCGCGATGCCATGACGCGGCTCCTGGGTTCGTTGGAAGTTGATGCCACGAAGGCCCGCACATATCTCGACTGGCCGTCTCGTGCCTCAAGCGAAGCCGGTCTTGTAAAGATGGCGCGCGAATTTAGGGCGCGGGGAGGCCATGCACGATGACGGTATTGGTTCTTTTGGCCTTCCTGATTCTCACCACCCTGAGCTACGCATCGGCGCGCCTCGTGCGTCGCTACGCCCTGCGTCGGAACCTGCTCGACATTCCTAATGACCGTAGCTCGCACGATGTGCCGACCCCGCGCGGTGGCGGGCTCGCTATTGTTGTGGCTTTTTATGCGGGCCTCATCGTTGCTGCATTTGCGAGCGCAATATCGTGGGATACCTGCGTCCTGCTCGTGGCGGGCCTTGTCGTTGCGGGGGCAGGCTTTGCTGACGATCATCACCGTTTGTCAGTTCGCCGGCGTTTGATAATGCATATGGCAGCAGCATTATGGATTGTGCTGTGGCTTGGCGGATGGCCGGATATCGACCTTGGCTTTGCCGTCGTTCACTGGGGCATCGTGGGTAGCGTGGTGAGTGTCCTGGGTCTCGTCTGGCTCACCAATCTCTTTAATTTTATGGACGGCACAGATGGTATCGCCGCTGCAGAGACAGTGTTCGTCGCGGGCGCAATGGCGCTCCTGGCGTCCGGCGATGGTTCCTCGGCGCTGGCCGCCCTCGCGTTGGCGGCAGGCGCTTTGGGTTTTTTGATGCTCAACTGGCCTCCGGCATCACTCTTCATGGGTGACGTCGGCAGCGGCTTCGTCGGATTTATCTTGGGGGCGCTCGCGCTCGCGGGAATCACCAGCCAAGCACTGACGCCGCTTGTGTGCCTCATCCTCGTCGCGGGTTTTGCAACCGACGCTACGGTTACTTTGACCCGTCGCCTCCGGCGTGGTGACAAAGTCTGGCTCGCTCACCGCAGCCACGCCTACCAGCAAGCGGCACGACGCTCCCGATCGCACAAAGCCGTTCTCATCGCCTCCATCGCGCTCAATTTTCTCTGGCTGCTGCCCTGTGCGGTTCTCGCCTCGTGGTTCCCGACACTCGCCTTGCTGGTGGTCGTCATCGCCTATGCGCCCGTCATCGCATTAGTGCTCTATTTCGATGCGGGGAAAGCGGAGGCGGGCATTGTCTGAGCGTCTCCTCTATGTTTTTCCGCTTGCGCGCTACATGCAGGCTCATTGGACCGATCGCATTCGTGCGACCATTGACGCAGGTCATGACGTTCACATCGCTGTGCCCTTTGACGCTGAATTGACCCCAGCGCTTTTCCGCGGAGCGGTGCTTCACGACATACCGTTGCATCGCGGTCTGCCTTCACTTATCGCCGAACCGCGTTGCCTGTTGGCAATCTTCCGTCTCCTGCGCACCCTACGTCCTGACCTTGTTCACGCCGTCACGATCCGACCTGTAGCTTTTGCTGGCCTCGCATCACGCGTTTTGCGCGTGCCCGCCGTTCTCAATTCGCTGACGGGCCTCGGCTATCTTTATTCCGGTACGGGCCTTGCCGCGCGGGCCCTGCGCAGGCTTGCCGAAAGCCTGTTGTGTCTTGTCTTTGCGCACAACAACACGCGCGTTCTCTTTGAAAACCCCGATGATTGTGCATTGCTTGTCACCCGTTGCGTCGTTCCCGCTGCCAAAACATCTGTCTTCGTCGGCAGTGGCCTCGACCTCGACACGTTTGAGTTCTTCGCTGAACCGGAAACATCGGTGCCACTTGTTGTGCTGCCTTCACGTCTTATCGCGCCCAAGGGCGTGCATGAATTTGTCGCGGCCGCACGTGTCCTCAAAGCCGAAGGTGTGGCCGTGCGTTTTGCTTTGGTGGGGGAGAGCGACGCAGGCAATCCGGACAGCATCCTGCAATCGACACTCAACGCATGGGCGCGGGAAGGTGCGGTCGAGTGCTGGGGTTGGCAGGACGATATTATACCCGTTCTGCGCGCCGCTTCCGTTGTCTGCCTGCCTAGCTGGTACCGTGAAGGTGCGCCGCGCATCCTCATCGAAGCTGCTGCCATCGGCCGCCCCGCCGTCACGACGGACTGGCCCGGTTGCCGTGATGTGGTGACGGATGGTGTGACGGGTGTGCTCGTTCCCCCGCACAATGTAGCGGCCCTCGCCGACGCATTGCGCCGCCTCATCGCGGATCCGGCCTTGCGTCACGACATGGGGGGTGCGGCGCGGGCGCATGCCGAAGCGCATTTTTCAAATGCCATGGCCATCGCCCATCTTCACGGGCTCTATGCGGATTTGCTCGCGAAGGCATCGCGTAAAATCTGAAGTGCGGCCATCGGATCGGCAACGCTTGTGACGGCAAATCCATCCCGCGCCAATGCCAGAGCCGCCTTGCTCGCTTTCGCACCATGGCCGGTCTGCACATGTATCGCGCCTGACAGTCCCGCGTTCGCCGCCGCGCCAATGTCGCTCGCGCGATCGCCCACCATCCAGCTTGCCGCAAGATCAGCCGACACCATAGAGGCACCAAGCTCGAGCATCGCCGGTCCGGGCTTGCGCCATCGTTCCTGCGCCGCACCAAAGTCCGGCGTGTGGTCTTTGTGAAAGGCGCAGGCAATGGTGAGATCGGTGCTGACACCTAGCGCGGAAAGCTGCCGCGTGATTTCCGCTTCCACCGCATCAAACTCCGCCCAGCCGAATAATCCGCGCGCGATGCCCGATTGATTGGTGACGACAACTATAGCAAGCCCAATGTCACGTGCCCATTTGAGCAGTTCGACGGCACCATGCTCCAGCACAACGTCGTCGGCTCGCGAAATGTAATGAGCTTCCTCGATCACCACGCCGTCGCGGTCGAGAAACAGGGCAGCACCTTGGCCGCTCTTGCGCGGTGTTTGCTTTGAAATCCAGATGCCGTTTTCCAGCAGCATCGTCAGACGAGCCCGAGCCGCTTCTCAAGTGTCTCGCACAGGAGGTGTCCAAGCGTGATGTGCATTTCCTGAATGCGCGCTGTCACCGTTGAGGGCACGTTGATGAGATGGTCAGCGAGCGCCGTCATTTTTGCACCGTCATTGCCGGTAAAAGCGGCGGTCACAATGCCCATCTTGCGAGCGGCCTCAAGCGCGAGCACCACGTTGGGGCTCTTGCCGGAGGTTGAAATGCCGATGACAACATCGCCCGCGCGGCCCAGCGCTTGTACCTGTCGTGCAAAGACCTGTTCATAGCCCATGTCATTGGCTGCGGCCGTCAGCACGGATGTGTCGGTGGTCAGCGCCAGTGCCGCAATGGGCGCGCGGTCACCGACATAACGCACGGAGAGTTCGGTAGCAATGTGCTGCGCGTCCGCCGCGCTGCCGCCATTGCCGAAAAACATAAGCTTGCCACCCGCTGACACCGACTGGGCGCAAGCCTCGACAAGCGCCGCCAATGGCATTTCGAGCCGCTTGGCTGTGTCGCTGGCGACCTGAATGTGATCGTTGAAGGTTTTTTGAAACATCGCCGGACCCTGTTGAAGCGTGACCCCATTAGACCATGCCGGAGCAAGCTCTGGGAAGCGGTGGATTGCGTCAGTCGCTGGCCCGCACGTCCTGCACCTGCAACTCATAGAGCGTCTTATAGGTGCCGCCCAGCGCCATCAGCTCCTCATGCGTGCCGATCTCGCGCACTTCGCCCTGCGTGAGAACGACAATGCGGTGCGCCTCACGGATCGTCTGCAACCTGTGAGCGATGATGATGGAGCTGCGCCCCTCGGTGAGCTTGGCCAGCGCGTCCTGAATGATGAGTTCCGTTTCCGTGTCGATGCTGGCGGTGGCCTCATCAAGGATCAGCACATCGGGGTTCATGGCCAGCACCCGGGCAAAGGCCAGCAATTGCCGTTGCCCGTGGCTGAGGTTGCGTCCGCGTTCGGTCAGCGGCGTGTCATATCCTTGCGGCAGGGTCGAGATGAAAGCGTCCGCATGGACGAGTTTTGCCGCGCGCATCGCGTCGTCGCGTGTCACCGCCGGATTGCCGAGCGCGATATTGTCATAAACGCTGCCTGAGAAAATATGGAAGTCCTGCAACACCACGCCGACACGGCGGCGGATATCGGCAGGCGCAATATCCATGATGTCGATCCCGTCGATCAGGATCGATTGCGGCGCGATGTCATAGAAGCGGCAGAGCAGCCGGATGAGGCTCGTCTTGCCCGAGCCCGTCGGCCCGACAATGGCGACCTTCTCGCCGGGTGCGATGGTGAAGCTCACATCTTTCAGGATCGGACTGCCCGGCAGATATGAAAAATTCAAATGTCGGAACTCGACCTCGCCTTTGAGATCGTCGGGCAGCGGCACGGGGTTTTCAGGTGCCTTCAGCGCTTCGTCCCAGTCGAGCGCCTGGAATATGCGCTCGCAGCTTGCCATGGCACGGAAGACGACGTTCCATTGGTCGCCCATGGCAACGATGGGCCGGAACAGCATGTCGGCAAATTGTGCAAACAGGATGACGCTGCCAAGTGTCGCCGTGCCGCCCAACACATCATGCCCACCATACCAGATGATGATGGTGATCGCGATGAAGGTCATGCTGTCCATCGACGGGCCGTAATAGCTTTCAATCTTCACCGCGCGGTTTTCCGCGTCTTTGTTCTCGCGGTTGATCGCCGAATAGGCATCGTAATTGAGCTTTTCGCGCCCGTAGAGCTGCACCACTTCAATGCCAGACAGATTTTCCTGCAGGTTCTCGTTGAGCCGCGACACGGTGGAGCGCGTGGCGCGATAGACGGTGCGAGAGACAACACGGAAGATCACGGTCGCAATCGCGGCCAGTGGCAATATGGCGAGCAGCTGGAATGTCAGTTCAGCGTTGAGCGCCAGCATGATGGTGACGGCGACAAAGAAGGGCACAAATTCGCCAAGCAACACGCCAAAGCCCGCCAGCAACTCGAACAAGGTCTCAATGTCATTGGTAAGCCGCGTCATCACGCGACCGACGGCCACGCGATCATAGAAGCTCGACGGCAGACGTTCGAGATGCGCAAAGAGGTCGCGCCGCAAATCGCGCAAACCGTTCAGCACGGCGCGTGCGAGCAAAATGCGGAAGCCGTGACCGAACACGGCCCAAAGGGCGATCCACAATGCGTAGAGGCTACAAGCAACCACCAGCGGGTGAAAACCTGTCGCTTGATCAAGCCAATGGCTGAGCGCCTTCTGGCCAAAGTCCGGTGCTTGCGTGTCGGCAGCGCCGAGCAAAATACTGTCGATGACGACGCGGCTCACGACGACGGGCGCGAGCACCGCGGCGCTGGCGGCAAGGATCACCATGACGAGCGCCAGCCACATTTGCTTGCGATAGGGCGCAATCCAATGCGTCAGCCGCCAGAGCATGCCGATATCGAAATGCCGCGTATCGATATCGTCTTCGAAGATCGAATAATCTTTTTTGGGAGCGCTCATGATGCGTCCTCCGCGGCGGTCACGCCGGTTTCGGCGAGTGCTTTCGTCAGTGCGTCGCGTTGCCCTTGCGCTTTTTCGAGCGTGGCATAGAGGCCGCCAGCCTTGAGCAACTCCTGATGTGTACCGATTTCGGCAATGCGACCCTCTTCCAGAACGACGATCCGGTCGGCGTGGCGTGCGGTCGAAACGCGATGCGACACCATCATGGTCGTGCGTCCGGCGCGCAATACTTTGAGCCGTGAAAGAATGAATTCTTCTGTCTCAGTGTCCACCGACGAAAAGCAATCATCTAGCAGCAGCACAGGCGTCTCGCGGATCAACCCGCGTGCCAGGCTCGCGCGTTGCTTCTGCCCGCCCGACAGGGTCACGCCGCGTTCGCCCACCTGTGTTTCCAGTCGGTTCGGAAAACGGTTGATGGTGGTTTCAAGGTCAGCCGACTGTGCTGCCCCCCACACTTCTTCAAGTTCGCGATCGGGATTGTCGTAGGAGATGTTATGGCCGAGCCGCGTGGCAAACAAAAACGGATCCTGCGGCACCAGCGTCACCTGCGAGCGTACCTGCGCCATAGGCAATTGGCGTATGTCATTGCCATCGAGAAAAATCGTGCCGGGGGCAGGGTCGAGAAGCCGCACCATCAAACGCAGCAATGTCGATTTGCCGGAGCCCACGCGGCCCAGAACAGCGATCATCTCGCCGGGCTTAATGTCGAGCGACACATTATCGAGTGCCGGCCAGTCACCCTTCGGGCGTGTACCATCGCTCTTGCGCGCCTGATGGTGATAGGAGAGGCCGCTCACCGTGATCGCACCGCCGATCGTATCAATGGGAGCTGCGTCCGGCGCATCGCGGATTTCCGGTTCGTGATCGAGAATTTCAAATATCCGCGCCGCCGCCGAGCCGCCGCGCTGAAACATTGTCACCATCACGCCGCCTTCTTTGACAGGCGAGAGCATCATGCCGAGATAGAACAGCATGGCGGTGAAAGTACCGACCGTGATCGTGCCCTCCATCACCTGTGCGCCGCCAAAGCCCACGATCAGCAGCGTCGTGAAGCCGGTGATGGCCAGCATCCACGCGCTCAGCGCCGAGTTCAGAAACATCAGCCGGTAATAGTCGCGGGCATAAAGGCTCGACGAGGCGGTCAACCTTTCAATCTCGTGGTCTTCTTGCGCATGGGTCTGGATGGTGCGGATACCGCTCAGGTTTTCCTGCACCTGCGCCGACAGGTTGGAAAAACCTTCCTGCACAATGGTGGATTGAACGAAAATCCGGTTGGCCAGCACGAAGCCGAATATGCCGAAAAAGGGTAGGGCGGGCAGCAACAGCACCGTCAACGATGCCGCCTGATGCAACATAAAGGCAAAGGCAATGATGCCGGAAAAACCGAGCACAAACAGAAGCCGCGTGCCCATGCCGATCATCTGGCGGATGAGCGATATATCGTTGATCGCGCGGGCCATCAGGTCGCCTGTGGTGTAGCCCGCGAAAAATTTCGGCCCCATCAGTTCTAGATGCCAGTAAAGCCGCTGACGCAATTCGAAGGCCACCTGGACACCGACTTCGCGCACAAACCGGCGTCCGAAATTAAACGCGAAATAGCGGACGAACATCAGGCCCAGAATAGCCAGCGCCGGTTCAGCCAGACGCATGTCGCCGACCGCGATCCGGTCGATCCCCATTTTGAGGAAAATCGGCATGAATGCTTCAAGCAGCCGCCCCGAATTGATCAGCGCCATGCCGCCCCAAAAGCGCCAGCCATTGCGGTGTATCAGGGGCACAAGCCGCCATAGCGGGTTCTGAGTGCGACGCGCGCTCTCCATCGGAATATGCCGGGCTTGGCGACACTGATCGAGCGCGCACACGGGCCGGTTTGCGCCCGCGTTCCTCATCTGAGGTTGGCAGCGCGTCCGGCTTTTTGAAACGGATGCCTCGACTATACGCCGCTCATAGTGATTCGGAAGGCGGCAAAGCCCCATCGGTTTGCGCAAATGCCATTAAACCGTCACTGCGTCGTCACGCCCCCCCTGTACGACGGTTTCGAAACCGGTGCGGACTTTCGCCGTGATTCGATCGCTCTGCCCACAATTTTGAGGATGCCGCCCCCTTGTCCAACACGCCCCTCGGCCCGACGACTGCGCTTGCCGACAATGGTATTTTTGCCGGTGACAAATCCCGCAATACGCGTTTGCGACGGGCTGTGCATCAATACAAGGCGGCCTCACGTGCCGGTCTTCTTGAGCGCGCCTTCACCGCAGTCTTCTCGGGTCTTGTCTATGCGCAAATCTGGGAAGATCCGGTCATCGATCTTGAGGCGCTGGCGCTTGATGCTGGCAGCCATGTCGTCACCATCGCGTCTGGCGGTTGCAACGTCATGTCCTATCTCGCCGCCGGTCCCGCCCGCGTCTCGGCGGTGGACCTCAACGCGGCCCACGTTGCGTTGACGCGGCTCAAGCTCGCCGGCGCGACGCATATGCCCTCATACGATCACTTCTTCCGCTTCTTCGGCGAGGCGGACAAGAAGGTCAATGCGGAAGCCTATCGCCTATTTCTGCGCGACAAGCTTGATGATGCGTCACGCAACTATTGGGAGCATCGTGGCTTCAGCCTGCGCCGCCGCATCTCGCTCTTCACGCGTGGCTTTTACCGCCATGGCTTGCTCGGCTATTTCATCGGGTGGGCGCATCTGGCCGCACGCCTGTACGGCGTCAATTTCCGCCCGCTCCTTGCCGCCCGCTCGCTCACCGAACAGCGCAGCTTCTTCAACACACAGCTTGCCCCCCTCTTCGAGCATAAGCTCCTGCGCCGCATCACTGACAATCCCGCTTCGCTCTATGGTCTCGGAATTCCGCCTTCGCAATATGAGAAGCTTTCCGGTGGCCGCCCTATGCACGAGGTTCTGCGCGAGCGCCTCGAACGCCTCGTTTGCGACTTCGACATCTCGGACAATTATTTCGCGTGGCAGGCGTTTGCGCGTCATTACGAACGCAGCGACAAAGCCTCGCTGCCGCCATACCTGCAGCGCGACAATTTTGCGGTCATCCAGTCCAATGCGTCCCGTGCTCATGTTTGCAATCTCGGCTTCACCGAGTTTCTGCGCGATCAGGCACCGGCAAGCTGCGACCGCTATGTCCTGCTCGATGCACAAGACTGGATGACGGACGTGCAACTCAACGATCTCTGGTCCGAAATCACCCGCACCGCGCGACCAGGCGCCCGTGTCATATTCCGCACAGCGGCAGAGCCGAGCCTGCTGCCCGGCCGCGTTGCCGCCGACGTGCTTTCGCGCTGGATCTATCACAAGGAAGACAGCTTCCGCTGGACCTATCGTGACCGTTCCTCGATCTATGGCGGCTTCCATCTCTACACATTTGAAGGGTGACGCCCTTGTCCGACATCGCGCTCGATCACTCCGCCTTGATGGATAAGGTCTATCGCCAACAGCGTCATATCTATGATCTGACGCGGGTCTGGTATCTCCTTGGTCGCGACCGGATGCTGCGTGGCCTCGAACCCGGCACAGGCGACCACATTCTCGAAATTGGCTGCGGTACAGGTCGCAATCTCATCGCCGCTGCCCGCGCTCATCCATTCGCACATTTCTACGGCATGGATATTTCGTCGCAAATGCTCGCCTCTGCCCGTATCGCCACCAACCGTGCGCACTTGAGCGGCAGGGTCGGCTATGCACAGGGCGATGCGACCGTATTCGATCCTGTTCGTGCCTTTGGCCGCACGGGTTTTGAACGCATATTCATGTCCTACACATTGTCCATGATTCCGGATTGGCAGGGTGCGCTCCGTCAGGGTCTCGCCAATCTAGCGCCATCAGGCGAATTGCATATCGTTGATTTCGGCCAGCAGGAACGCCTGCCGCGCTTCTGCCGTGTGCTGTTGTTCAAATGGCTGTCGCTGTTTCATGTGAACCCCCGTGCCGACCTGCACGAAGCGTTGCGTGTGCTTGCGGCGGGCCATGACGCCACGCTCACCTTCACACCGCTCTATCGCGGATACGCATGGCATGCCGTTCTGCGTCTGAACCAAAAGGCCCGTTAGGTCGCCCGGCGT
Organism: Parvibaculum sp.; assembly: GCA_030649335.1. GTDB lineage: Bacteria > Pseudomonadota > Alphaproteobacteria > Parvibaculales > Parvibaculaceae > Parvibaculum. The sequence goes on from JAUSLL010000097.1 coordinate 38,886, forward strand.
CGTGCCAGTTCCGCATCCACCAGTTTGTTGATGAGCTTCGGCATGGTCGTATCCGCGCTCCAATTGAGTTTCGCCTTAGCTTTGGCGGGGTCGCCGACACTCACGCGGATATCCGTCGGACGCATCAGGTCGGGTGTCGTCTCGACATAGGTGCTTGAGTTCATGCCAAGGCATCCAAACACAGCATCGACGAACCCTGTCAGCGTGTTCGACTTGCCTGTAGCCACCACATAGTCATCCGGCTCGTCACGTTTCAGCATCCGGGCCATCGCGTCCACATAGTCCGGTGCCCAACCCCAGTCGCGCGACACATCAAGATTGCCGAGGGTTAGTTTTTCCGCCCGCTTTTCAGCAATGTCCACTGCGCCACGCACAATCTTTTGCGTGACGAAACGCGACGGACGCAGCGGGCTCTCGTGATTGAAGAGAATGCCCGAGCAGGCAAAAATCCCGTAGGACTCACGATAATTCGCTACCGTCCAGAAGGCGGTGGATTTGGCAACGCCGTAAGGACTGCGCGGACGGAAAGGTGTTGTCTCGTCGGCTGGTGCCTCGGTGTTTCCGAAAACTTCGCCTGACGTTGCATTGTAGAAACGCGCGGGCAATTTCAGAAAGCGGATACATTCCAAGATATTAAGTGTGCCGAGAATAATGCCTTCAAAGGTTTCGACAGGTTGCGCAAAGGAGAGGCCAACCGACGATTGCCCCGCGAGATTGTAAATCTCGTCAGGCCGCACATCATCAATCACCTGCAACACAGAGCGGAAGTCGAGCAGCGCAGCGGAATGCACGGTTACGTCGTCATAAACACCCATGAGGCGCAGACCGGCCATGTTGGCCATTTCCTTGTCGCGCGATGTGCCGTGCACCTCATAGCCCTGATCGCGCAATAGCTTGGCGAGGTAAACACCGTCCTGTCCGCAGATGCCAAAAATCAAAGCTCGCTTTTTCATTTGGCCGCCACAGATGCGCCGAGCGCGTCAAGGTTCGGCAACAGCAACGCGAGCAAGCCGATGGCCGGCAGGAAGGCGCAGACATTATAGACGAAGCCAATGCTCGTATGGTCAGCGAGCACACCAAGGCTTGCCGCGCCGATGCCACCCATGCCGAAGGCGAAGCCAAAAAATAGTCCCGCCACTGTGCCGACACGTCCCGGCATCAGGTCTTGCGCATAAACGATGATGGCAGAGAAGGCCGACGCAATGATGAGTCCGATTGGCACCGTCAGCACGGCGGTCCAGAACAGATTGACATGCGGCAGGATGAGCGTGAAAGGCAGTACACCCAGGATCGATCCCCAGATCACATAGCGCCGCCCGATCTTGTCGCCGATAGGCCCGCCGATCAGCGTGCCTGCGGCTGTGGCAAAGAGATAGACGAACAGAAGCAATTGCGATGTCTCGACCGAGACATGAAACTTGTCGATCAGGTAAAACGTGTAATAGCTCGACAGACTTGCCTGATAGAAGAATTTTGAAAAAATCAATGCCATCAGCAGGCCAATGGTGACGACGACGCGACGCTGGCTCAGTCCGTGATGCGGCGTAGCAACAACGGGCTTCTTCGCCGCTTCCGCCATATGACGCTTATACCAGCCGCCGACGTTCCACAGCAGCATCATACCGAGAGCAGCGGCGAGGGCGAACCAAGCGATGCTCGCCTGACCGCGCTGAATGACGATGAAGGCCGCAAGCAGCGGGCCGATGGCAGAGCCGGTGTTGCCACCCACCTGAAAAACCGATTGTGCCAGCCCGTGCCGCCCACCGGAAGCAAAGCGGGCGATACGTGAACTTTCGGGATGGAATACAGACGAGCCCGTGCCGATCAGCATGGCGGCAAGGAGGATGACCGCAAAATTATGCGCGACCGCCAGAAGCAACAAGCCGACGAGCGTGAAACCCATGCCTATAGTGAGTGAATAGGGCTGTGATCTCTTATCCGTCGCATAACCGATCACCGGTTGGAATATCGATGCCGTCATCTGGAAAGCGAAGGTGATCAGGCCGATCTGCGTGAAGCTCAACGCATAGTTAGCCTTCAGCAGCGGATAGATTGCAGGGAGCAGCGACTGAATCATATCATTGAGCAAATGACAAAAGCTCAGACCCGCAAGAATAATGACAGCCGTTTTCGGACCGTCGTTCCGTTGCGCCTGTTCTCCCGCCACCGCTTCGCTCATCTGCCTATTCCGCTCACATCAACTCTTTAACTGTCACGAAAACGCAGCGATGCCGGTGATCTCGCGCCCGAGGATCAGCGCATGAACGTCATGCGTGCCTTCATAAGTGTTCACGGCTTCGAGGTTCATCACGTGACGGATCACATGATACTCGTCCGAGACGCCGTTGCCGCCATGCATGTCGCGGGCAACGCGGGCAATATCAAGCGCCTTGCCGCAATTATTGCGCTTCATTAGTGAGATGGCGGCGGGTGCGGCGTTGCCCGCATCAAACATCCGGCCAAGTTGCAGGCAGCCCTGCAGCCCGAGTGTAATTTCCGTCTGCATGTCAGCGAGCTTTTTCTGCACCAACTGGTTTGCCGCCAGCGGGCGTCCGAATTGTTTGCGCTCCAGCGTATAGGTGCGTGCAGCGTGCCAGCAGAATTCCGCCGCGCCCATCGCGCCCCAGGCGATGCCGTAACGCGCGCGGTTGAGGCAGCCGAAGGGACCGGCAAGGCCGCGCACATTCGGCAGCAGGTTTTCGTCCGGCACGAACACATCCTGCAAAACGATTTCGCCGGTCACGGAGGCGCGAAGCGAAAACTTGCCTTCGATTTTCGGTGTTGAGAAACCCTTGAACGCGCGTTCGACGACAAAGCCGCGGATCACATCGTCTTCGGTCTTGGCCCAGACGACTGCAAGGTCCGCGATTGGTGAATTGGTGATCCACATTTTCGCGCCGTTGAGGATGAAGCCGCCATCCACTTTCTTGGCGCGCGTCACCATCGATCCCGGATCAGACCCATGGTCGGGCTCTGTGAGGCCGAAGCAGCCGACCCATTCGCCGGTGGCAAGTTTGGGAAGATATTTTTCACGCTGCGCTTCCGAGCCATAAGCATAGATCGGATGCATGACGAGCGACGACTGCACGCTCATTGCGGAGCGATAGCCTGAGTCCACCCGTTCAACTTCACGGGCCGCAAGACCATAGGAAACATAATTGAGTCCCGCGCAGCCGTATTTTTCCGGCAGCGTCGTGCCGAGCATCCCTTGCTCGCCCATCTCGTTCATGATTTCGCGATGGAAGATTTCGT
>JAUSLL010000037.1 GCA_030649335.1 Parvibaculum sp.
GGCGCCAGCGGGAGCGGGTGAGCCGCTATGGCGCGTAAGGGATCCGGCCAAATCGTCAACCGTCAAGAGTTGCTGCACATTCTCGGATGCAGCGCGCCGACGATTGCCGACTATGAATTGCGTGGACTGCCTGTCGAAAAGAAGGGCGGCAAGGGCGTCGCCAATGAATACAACACGGCCCGCGTCATCGAGTGGCTTGTGTCGCACAAGGCGGGCACGTTGCCCGGCGGTGGCAAGGCGCGAAACCATGAAGACGAAAAGGCGCGCAAGACGACGGCGGAGGCCGACCTAAAAGAAATCGAATTGGCGGAAGCGCGGGCCGAAGTCGTGCCGATCGGGCATTCGGTTAAGGAATTTGCCAAGCGCGTCGCCGCGACTCGTTCGAAGATGTTGGCCCTGCCGACGAAGTTGGCGCCGGTCTTGGTCGTGATGACCGACATCGAGGAGTCGCGCGCGGTGATCGAAGACATGATCCGCGAAGCACTTGACGAATTGGCCCGCGATGACGGGGGCGAAGATGGCGCGGGTGAGTAAAGCGGCGCCCGACGAATGGGCCGAGTCCCGCGCGGCGTTTGATGATGTCTTGGCCGCGGCATATGCCGATGCTATCCGCCCGCCGCCGCGTCTGACGGTTTCGCAATGGGCCGATAAAAACCGCGTGCTGTCGAGTGAGGCGTCGGCGGAGCCTGGCCGGTGGCGGACCGACCGCGCGGAATACCAGCGCGGCATCATGGACTCGGTCTGCGACCCGCTCGTTAAAACCGTGGTTTGGATGAGTTCGGCGCAGGTAGGGAAGGCGCTGGCGCTCGACACTGAAATTCCGACTCCTAATGGCTGGACATCGATGGGTGAATTGCGCCCCGGCGATATGGTGTTTGATGATTCTGGGCAGCCGTGCGCTGTGCTTCGCGCTACGGACGTTATGTGCGGTCGGGTCTGCTACGATGTTATTTTTTCAGATGGTCAAAAGATTGTGGCTGACGCAGATCATCAGTGGTTTGTGGAATCAAATACTCCGCTAATTCAAGGGACGCCGTGGCGCGGCGCCGGTAGAAAATTGGGCGTCATAACAACAGAGCAGATGGCGGCAACGTATAGAGACGGAAAGCGGAATCGATATGCCATTCCAGTAAGTGCCCCACTTTCGTTGCCGGAACGGGAATTCACCTTAAAGCCATATACATTTGGGGTGTGGCTTGGTGATGGAAATTCGGCTAGTGCGCAAATAACTGTCGGCGCCGAAGACATCGAGAATATGCTGCAAAATCTTTTGGACGATGGCGGCTCACCATCTATTATCGCCGGTGAAAAAACATTAACGGTCAGATTGGACGCGGCATTTAGTGACCGAAAGGTGTGTCGGCGCGGTCATATTCTAAGCGAGTCCGGAAGGACTAAATCGGGATATTGTGCGGAATGTGCCCGTCAGGCTTCACAGCATCATCAACGTGGGCACGCGATTGATAAAATTTGTGTGCGCTCAATTCCTGTATCTGAAATTTTAAGAAACCTTGGCGTCATAAACAACAAACATATTCCGCCTGAATATCTCCGCGGGTCAATTGGCCAGCGTACCGCATTGCTGCAAGGGTTAATGGATACGGATGGTTATGTTGACGCGCGTGGCCGATGTGAATTTGTAACAACATCAAATGCGATTGCTTGTGGATTTGCCGACCTTCTCGCTGGGTTGGGGGTAAAATTCACAAGTTCAATTAAATCAGCGCGGTGCAAATACAAAGGCGCGATAGTGCAGGGAAAACCCGCACATAGATTTTCGTTTCTCGCTTATGCCGATAAGCCAATGTTCAGGCTGCGCCGAAAACTGGCCCGACAGAAGGCGCGCGCTGGATGCCGGACAACAGAGACGGAGCGACGTCGGATTGTTTCTGTGCGGCGAGTGGATTCTGTGCCTGTGCGCTGCATCGAGGTGGATTCCCGCTCGCATCTTTATTTGGCGGGGCGCGGCATGATCCCGACGCACAACACGGAAGTCCTTCTAAACGTCGGCGGGTATTACATCCACCATGACCCAGCGCCGATGCTTTTGGTGCAACCGACGATCGACATGGCGCAGGCGTTTTCGAAAGACCGCCTTGCGCCGATGGTGCGGGAGTGCCCCGCACTTGCGGAGCGCGTGCAGGATGGCCGCATCACGACGGGCACAGCCTCGACGATTTTGCACAAGGTATTTCCGGGCGGGCATATCACGATGGCGGGCGCGAATAGTCCGGCATCGCTGGCGTCGCGTCCGGTTCGAAACGCCTTGATGGATGAAGTGGATCGTTACCCCGTGTCGGCCGGCGCGGAAGGTGACCCCGTGTCGCTGGCGCGGAAGCGCACGACGACGTTCTGGAACCGAAAAATTTTACTTACGTCGACGCCGACGATCAAGGGTAGCAGCCGCATCGAGCGGGCCTATGAGGAATCGGACCAGCGCCGATATTGGGTGCCGTGCCCGAAGTGCGGCGCGGCTCAAATTTTGATTTGGGGGCAAGTGAAGTGGCCCGCGAATGATCCCGCGTCGGCGTATTACGAATGCGGGGAACACGATCCGGAAACGGGCGAGGTCTGCGGGCACCATTGGAGCGACGTCGAGCGATGGGCGGCAATCAAGACAGCGCCGCAACGCGGGGGAGGGTGGCGCGCATCGGCCCCGTTCGCGGGCATCGCCGGGTTTCACACTAACGAAATCATTTCGTCATGGGTCCGGCTGGGTGACATGGCTGTTAACTTTGTCGAGGCAAAGCGCGGCGGGCCGGAGTCGCTCAAGACTTTCGTGAATACCAGCTTGGGCGAAACTTGGGAGGACCAAGGCGAACGCGTCGACGAGGCCGCGCTCGAAAGTCGCAAAGCGAATTGGGGCGATGAACTGCCGGCGGGCGTGGCTGTCGTCACGGCTGGCGTCGACTTCCAGGATGACCGTTTCGAAGTCGAGGTCACGGGCTGGGGCGCGAATGAGGAATCGTGGTCGCTCGATTACATCATCATTCGCGGCGATCCTTCCGCGCCGGAAATGTGGAAGCGGCTCGACGAAGTGCTGCAGTCAAAATATAAGCACTCGTTTTTGAAACGTGAGTTTCCGATCCATGCCGCTTGCCTCGACACGGGCGGCAGCTATACGCAAAAAGTTTACGGGTTTTGCCGTGAGCGATGGTCGCGGTATATTTGGGCCATCAAGGGAATCGGCGGGCCGAGCAAGCGGATATGGCCGCCGCGTCATACTAAGACGAAGAACGGCGTGCCGCTTTTCGTCATCGGCGTCGATGCGGCGAAAGAAACGATTTACAATTATTTGCGGGTCACTGTGTCGGGCGCGGGGTATTGCTCATTTCCGAAATCGCGTGACGATGAATACTTCCGGCAACTCACGGCCGAAGAAACCGTCACGAAATACGTCAAAAGTTTTCCGCAGCGGGCTTGGCAATTGAAGTTGGGGCACAAGCGCAACGAGGCTTTGGATTGCCGCGTTTATGCTTACGCCGCACTGCAGGGGCTTATCGCGCGCAACTTGAATCTCAATAAACGGTGTGCGTCTCTTGGCCTGCCTGATAGCGGTTCGGAACGTGGCGCGGCGGAAGTCGCACAGGATCCGCGCGCAAACCCCGATGAAGTCGTCGCGGCGGCAACGCCTGACGCGACGCAGGGCCCGCGCGTTGCTGCGGCTAAGCCAAAATTTCGACGTCGCCGGACGTCGCGTTCGTCAGTTATGGGTTGACATATCGTAAAATATCGTCAGAATTTCCGGCAGACGAGGCGCGCTGCGGTGCGCTGGGAAATGCAGAAATCGGGAGGCTGTTATGTGACCTTGCGGCTTCATAGTTTTGCCGCCTTATTGGCGGGCTGATTGATGGATCGTCGTGCCTTACGGGTCCGCGGCATCTAAGGGTTCCGTAAGACCCTGAAATTGATCAGCCTTCCAATAATGCGGGGTAGCGCAGCGGTAGAGCGTCGGAGTCATAATCCGAAGGGCGATGGTTCGATCCCATCCCCCGCATCCAAGATTTGCCCGAAGGGGCACACGATGTTTGGACGGCGTGCTGTCATTCGCTTGCGGATGATTGATAGGACACTGGGGCGGCGATCTAACGCCTAGTCGCTCTGCCCGACTCAAGCGGGACAAGGCCAGCGGACGCTTAGGGCCACACTTGAGAGCGTCAAGTCGGAAAACGTGGGTTCATGGCCTGCGTTTTCCGGCGGCACCAATTCGCGCCACGGCGCAACAATGAGGGAATTGAAATGACGTCGATGCGAGCGAAGTTGAAAGTCGGTTTTGTGCAGGAGCATTTCTACGGTGCCGAAGGTGCGAAGTCGCAGGAAACACTTTCGATGCACGCTGTTTCCGCGTCGAAGTATCCCGATGACGGCAGCGACGAAAACAACACATATGCGAAGTTTTCGCCCGGCGCCGATCTGAAAATCAACATCGCCAATCCCGCGCTTTTTGGCGGGTTCACGGTTGGCGATGAATACTATGTCGATTTTACGAAGGCCGACTAACTCGCCCTGGCAGCACCCCGTCGCCGCTCCGGTCCTATTGAGCAGCAGCCCCTCCTTGGGCGTTTCCTCCCTTAAACTTGCCTCGGCTTCGGCCGGGGCATTTTTTTATTGCGAGTCAATAAACCGTCAGATACCGCATATAGCGTGGAATAACGTAAAGCGCGGCAGATTTGCCATGCGCGCGGGGCACGATGGCCGAACTAGCTGAGTTGCAAAGCGACCTTGATGAACTGCAGCGCGCGAAGCGCAGCGGCGTCTTGATCGTGCGGCACGGCGAAAAGATGGTGACGTATCGCTCGATGCAAGAGATTCTCCGCGCCATTGCCGACACGAAGCGCGACATTGACGCGCTTGTGCCGACGCGGAAAAAGCGTCAGATGCGGGTCGTTACGGGGCGCGGGACATGAGCGAAACCGTCGCACCGCCGCCTTTTCCTGAAACCGCTGGCCCGATTCGTCTCCGGATCAAGGGCACGCAGCGATATATCAACACGCGAACCGGCGAACTTGAGCCGGGCTATGACGGCGCATCGACCGCGCGTCGCGTCCGGAATTGGATGCCGACAGCGGACGGCGTGAATCGCCTCACGTTGAACGGACTGCAATGGCAGCGCAACCGCAGCCGCGACCTTGTGCGCAAGGTGCCGTGGATCACTTCGGGCGTGGAAAGTCTTGTTTCCAACATCGTCGGCGAAGGCATCCGGCCCATGTCGCAAAGCTCGGATGAAAAATTCCGCGCCGCGGCGCAAGCAATATTTGCGGATTGGATGCACGAAGCCGACGCTTACGGCATTCTTGATTTTTTCGGCATGCAATCCCTGGCACAGCGCAGCGAAATCGAGGCCGGGGAAGTCTTCATCCGCTTCCGCCGCCGCTTGCCAGAAGACGGGCTCACTGTGCCGCTGCAGTTGCAAATCATCGAGGCGGAGCATGTGCCGCTCGCTTTGTTCCGCGCCGCATCGGCTGGCGTGAATAAGATCATTGCAGGCATCGAATTTGACGCGCTGGGCCGCCGCGTCGCGTATCACATGCTTCCGGAACATCCCGGCGAAAATCTCGCCAGCGGCGGCGGCTTCAATCTGAAAACGGTTCGTGTCCCAGCCGATGAGGTCGTGCATTTGTTCCGGCAAGTTCGCCCCGGTCAGGTCCGCGGCGTGCCGTGGCTGTCCCCCGTGATTTTACAAACCCGCGACTTGCTCGAATACCAAGACGCGGAGCGGCTGCGCAAAAAGACGGCCGCGATGTTTGCCGGTTTTGTGACGCGTCCCGATCCCGATTCAAATCCGTTCGAATCCGAGGAATCGGATCACGATGACGTGCCGATGGTTTCGCTTGAGCCCGGCACGATGCAGCTTTTAGAGCCCGGCGAAGAAGTGACGTTTTCCTCGCCCGCCGATGTCGGCGCGGGTTATGAAGCCTTCATGGCGACCGAGTTGCGCGCCATTGCGGCGGGCCTTGGCACGACATACGAAAAGATGACCGGCGATTTGCGCGGCGTGAATTTTTCCTCGGCGCGCGTCGGGCTAAACGAATTCGAGCGCCGCGCCACGGTGAATCAGCGCCGCCTCGCGTTTCAGCTTTGCGCCCGTGTCTATGCCGCCGTCATCACTGAGGCCATCATCGACGGGTCGCTGTCGATGCCGACCGGATTTGTAAAGCGTCCGCAGCCACATTTGCGCGCGAAATGGATTGCGCCGGGCTGGCGTTACATCAATCCGGCGCAAGAAATTTCGGCGGAAAAAGATTCCATCCGTTCCGGTCTGGCGTCGCGCGACGAAGTTGTGTCGGGTCATGGCCGCGATGCGGAGACGGTCGACAATGAAAACGCGGCGGCGCAGGAACGCGCGGACCGCCTTAATTTGGCATATGACACGGATGGTCGCCGCATGACGGCGCAGGGGCAGGCGCAGCAAGCGCCGGCCGATGAACCGACAAAGACGGGGGCTTGATGGCTGTGGCGATTGATAGCGAAGCGCGCCACATGGCGACTCAGGCACTTTCAAAGATTGAGTCGCACGAAAATGAGTGCGCGCGGCGCTACGCAGAGTCGGCCGACGCGTCGCGCGAACTTCGGGATGAGGTAAGGGCGGGGCGAAAGGAAGTCCGCGAAGACGTCATCACGCTGCATCGCAAGGTCGATGCGATTCAAAAGCGCAACTTCCATATGCAACTCGCCGCGCTTATAGCCATCGCGGGACTTCTTTTGTCGATCGTCGCCTATTTCACGACGTCGGGCCGCCCGTGGCAGCCCCGCGCCGAAATTGATACTTACACGGAGGGCTCTAAAAATGGCTGACGAATTACCGGCGACTCGCGTTCCTGGGCGCAGCATGTTGATCGATGCCGATGGCGAGAAGATTACGGCGGAAAATCCGCTGTCTGTGGCGATTGTTGGTTCTGACGTTACATTGAACGTCGATGACCTTGATGGCGTTTTGATCAAGGCCACGGCAAATGCCGCCCCCGCCGCCGCCGTGGAAGGTTCCGACAATTCGCTTTCGATGGATTTGGAGCGCCGCACGCGCGTCAACGCGAAGCCGTCATCGGATCAGGATCCCGTGTTTGACCATGCGAACGGCACCAAAACGTCGGTTACAGCGAACGCGACCGTTCTAACTCCGCCGACGGGGTGTAAGTATGCGCGAATCTCTGCCGACGTCGACATATTGGTAAGTACCGATGGCGTCAACGCAGCCGATGATGGTAAGTCGATCCGAATTTCCGGCGGCATCGCGGAAACGATTCCAGTCATCGCGGGCACAGCCGTCAAGGCGCTGTCGCTTGTCGGGACTGCCGTGGTGCGCGTCACGCCGATGAAGGTGCGGGGATGAAACTCGCCCCAGTAGGGTTGACCGGAATAGGCCAGCCAAAGGCATTGGCGCGCTTGAACGGCGCAGGCGGCGGTCGGCCCGGATGGCTGCTGCCCGGCAGCCCGTCCGCTCAAATTGATTGGGCGGGTCGCCGGGCATACATGAACGGCGCCGCTTACTACGACGAAGCCTCCATCAAGTCGCTGATCAACACGTTTGCCACGCCCGCCAGCGCCGTCATCACGTCGACGGGCTTGATTAAGTCGATGCCTGCTAATTCGCTTCTCGGATTCTACGATTCCGACCGTGGCCAGTTGATCGAGGAGGAGCGGGCCAATCTATTCACGTATTCGGAGCAATTCGACAACGCGGCATGGGTGCTCGGCACCACAACCATTTCCGCCAACGCTGTTGCTGCACCCGACGGGACCGCGTCGGCGGATCGTCTCGTGGAGCCTGTTGGTGCGGGTGCGCTGGCGCAGATTTATCAAAACGTCACAGTGGCCAACAGCACGGCCTACTCGTTCGGCGTGGTGGCAAAAGCCGATGCTGTGCGGAAGTGGCTGACGCTAGGCCTCAATAGCGCCATTGTGGCTAACGGTCGGGCGTGGTTCGACCTTCAAAACGGCGTAGTCGGCACCAAACAGGCTAGCCTTACATCGTCCGGCATGATCGCTTTGGCGGACGGCTGGTATTTTTGCTACACGACGTTCACGTCGGCGGGGGCTGCTGCCGGATCGCGCCCGTTCTATGTTGCAGGCACGAATGCCGATAACTCGATCAGCTACACAGGCGACGGTGTTTCGGGCATCTATGTTTGGGGCGCGCGAGTCGAGACAGGCACTTTCCCCTTGTCCTATGTCCCGACTACATCATCCTCTGTCACCCGCACCAAATCGACACTATCTCGCACGATTGAGGCTTCGTATAACGCCGCATCAGGATCAGCCTATGTCGAGTTCATCTCGGCAGGCGGCAGCGGCACGCAGCGCATCTGGCAGATTGATACGGACGCCAACAACCGCATTTCGCTCACGCGCAACGCATCTAATCAGATCATCCTTGATGTTGTCGTCGGCGGCGCATCGCAGGCCAGCGTCAACCTCGGCACACTCGCCAATGCCACTAAAGGCAAGGTGGCGATAAACTGGACCGCTGGTGCGTGCGCAGGATCTCTGAATGGTGCTGCTGTTGTGACGGGTACTCCGGCATCAATTCCGACAGTGACGACTGAACGCTTCGGGTCGGACGCTGCTGCGGCTAATCAGCTAAACGGATATTACGCTAGGTCGGGGCGCTATAGGCAAATTCTCTCAAGTGCGCAGCTTTTGAGTTTAGCCGCCTAGCCATTGCCTGCGCTTCTCAACTCTCCGGCGACTCCCCACTACAAAAACACAACCCCTTGTTGACTCCCGTCACAATTGCCGCAACTTAACGTAAGAATTGACGTTATTGATTTGGTGCCGATGCCGAACGCTTTGCAAATCCCTGTCATCCGCCGCGCTGCATCTGTGATGCCCGCGAGCATTGACGTGGCTGCGCGCGAAATCGATGTGACATGGACAACCGGCAGCCGAGTCCAGCGATACGATTGGTACGACGGCGACTATCTTGAAGAGTTATCGCTCGATGATGGTGCCGCCGATCTTACGCGCTTGAATAATGGCGCGCCGTTGCTCGATACACACATGACCTATTCGCTTGAGCATGTGCTTGGTGTTGTCGTCGAGGGTTCGGCACGGATCGAAAATGGCGAGGGTGTTGCGCGAGTCCGGTTCGCATCGGATGACGCCGACGTCGAAAAAATCTGGAACAAGGTGCGCCAAGGCGTCGTGCGGAATATTTCGGTCGGCTATCTGATTTCCGAAGTCTCGGAAATTCGCCAGCCCGGCGCGATGACAATTTTGCGCGCGACGAAATGGGAGCCGCTTGAAATCTCATTTGTTCCTGTCGGTGCCGATGCCGGTGCCGGATCACGCGGGGCCGAAGCCCGCACATTTCCATGCTTGATGAAACGCGAGGGCGATATGACCACGAAGCCGAAAGTAAATCCGGGCACTGAGCCCGAACCCGTTGTCGATCCTGAAAATCCCGAAACGCGCGCCGCGCCGGTCAATCCCGCGCCTGTCGCAGTTGATGCCGATGGCATCCGCGCCGAAGTGTTCGAAACAGTTTCCAACATCATCGAGCGGTGTAGCCTCGCCAACATGACGGCAAGCGACGCGCTCGAAATCATCACGGCGACGCGCGGCAAGTCGCCTGCCGAAATCAGCACGGCGGTTCAGGCAAAGCGCGCCACGCTGGCGAGCCGCACAAACGTCCGCGAAATTTCGGGGCATACCAATCCCGATGCTGACACGACTGGACTTTCCGCGCGCCGCATGGCCGCGAAGCACGCCAAGGGGGCGAAGTAAATGACCACGCTGAATGAACCGAACCGCCTTTCCGACCTTCTGAAAATGGAGCCGGACAGCTATTTCGGCCGCGAAGTCGTCACCATCAAAAGTAGCGTTGCGCTGCTTATGGGTACGGTTATCGGCAAGGTGTCTGTCGGCGCGCTTACCGCTGTCGGCGCCGCATCCGTTCCGGCCCCTGCGGCTGCGACGATTACGGCCTCGCCTGTTGCGGTCGGTGCCAAGGTCGGCGTGCATCGTTTCGTCGCTTTGGTTGGCGGCGCGGGCACAGCCTCCAAATGGCAGCACGAAGACCCCGAAGGCGAATATGCCGGTGTTGCCACGGGTAACACCGAATACACAGGCGGCGGCTTGACGCTGACCATCACTGACGCCGGCACGGATCCTGTGCCCGGCGAAGCCTTCATCGTCACAGTGACGGCGGCGGCTGGTAGCGGCAAGTATGCGCAGCTTACGCCTGCCGCTGTTGACGGTACCGCTGACGCAATCGCCGTGTTGTTGCGCGACGCCGATGCCTCGGCAGGTGACGTCACTGACGTCATCGTGCTGACGCGCGGCCCTTCGATCGTCGTTCTCGAAAAACTGATTTGGCCCGCCGGCATTTCCGCCGGCAACAAGGCCGCCGCGCTTGCCGCTCTTGAGGCTCGCAACATCACCACTCGCTCCGAGGTATAACCAAAATGGCAATGCTCGATATTTTCAATGACTCCGCGTTTTCTTCGGTCGAGCTTTCCGAGGGGATTCAGAACACGCCGAATAACTATGGCCGCGTCGGCGCGCTGGGTCTTTTCGTGCCCAAGCCGGTTCGCACCACTTCGGTCAGCATCGAAATCAATAACGGCGTTCTGTCGCTGATTGAGTCTTCGCCGCGTGGTTCGGGTGGCCAGCAGAACAAGCGCGCCAAACGCACGCTCAAAAGTTTCAACATTCCGCACTTCTCGCTTGAAGATACGGTCATGGCCGATGACGTGCAGAACATCCGCCCGTTCGGCAACACCTCGGAACTTGAAGCCGCGGTCGACTTTATCAACGAGCGCATGTCGGAAATGTCCGGCAAACACGACATCACGGAAGAATGGCTTTTGGCAACGGCGCTTCGCGGCACTGTTCTTGACGCTGACGGCTCTGTGTTGCTCGATTTGTTCGCCGATTTCGGCGTGACCCAAGAAGTCAAATTCTTCGACTTCACGAATGACGCCGCTGACCCGCGCAAAACCTGCCTCGACGTCAAGCGCCACATTGAGCAGAATCTCAAAGGCGACACGATGACAAGCGTGCATGCGCTGTGTTCGTCGGACTATTTCGACGGCCTGATTTCGCACCCTGTTGTGAAGGAAGCTTATGCCTATCAGCAGGGCCTTTCCGCGCAGCGCGACGATCTGCGCAAGGGCTTCACATACCAGGACATCACGTTCGAAGAATATGTCGGCACGGCGACCGATGCTGACGGCGCGGATCATCCGTTCATTCCCGCCGGTGACGCGCGGTTCTTCCCCAAGGGCACCAATTCGACGTTCCGCGAATATCTTGCGCCGGCCGACATGATGCCTTTCGTCAACACTCCGGGCCAGTCGCGTTACGCCAGCCTTGAAATGTTGAAGCACGGCAAGGGTGTCGAAATTCAGACGCAGATGAACATTCTGCCGATCTGCATGCGCCCCGCCGTTCTTGTGCGTGGCAGCAAGGCCGCCTCGTAAAAAATCAGGGGCGCGCGATTAAGTGCGCCCCTAATTATCCGGATCGGGCAGGCCGATGAATTGGGCTAAACACGCCAGCATTCTGGGCGACAAGTGCCAGCGTACTTTTGCCGAGGTCATTGCGTACACGCCGAAGGGTGGGGCACGCATTCCGAACAAGCGGGGGATTTTCGAACCCGCGTTCGAAATGATCGACGCCGGTGGCGATGTTGGAGTCAATACGGTTAAGCCGGTGTTTTGGTTCCGCAAGGCTGACTTGACGTCGTGGGGGATTGCCAAGCCGGTCAAGGGCGACGTCATCGAGGCACGCGGGCTGACTTACGAAGTGGTCCAAGTTGAGCCCGATGGCTACGAAGAATTCCGCTTTGTCTGTTACGAGGTCGATTGATTGTTAGAGCGTCGGAACATTCGGGAAAGGGCTGTCGCGCTGTTGAAGGCGTCGTCACTTTTTGCGGGTGTCACGATCAAAGACACGGCGGCTGACGATTTCGACGCCGATTCCGAACTGCCTGGCATCAATGTCTATACGGCTTCGGAAAGTTGGGAATCGAAAGGCGTGGTTTTGCACACGCCATTTGTGACTGTCTCGCTGACGCTTTCGTTTGAAGTTTGGATCGAAGGCACAGGCGCACAGGCCGACGATTTGGTCGAAAAGATTGAGTCCGTGTTGTTCACCAATGCGGATTTTGTCAAAGAATTTTCGGGGCTTCGCTCCGCTTCGAGTCAGACGACGGCGAAGCAAGATGGCAACAAGCCAATGCTCCGCGTGCTGCAGTCTTACGTTTTGGAATACGGCTTGGAATTTGAGCCCGTTATTCCCGACGCTTTCGTGACGGTCGAAATCGAAGTCGATGCCATCGACCCCGCCGACCCGAATACGGGGAATGAGGGTTATGCGGGCGGAAGCCCCGGACCGGATGGGCGCATCGAGGGTGTTGTGACCGTTGAACCGGAGCAAGCGTGATGCTGAGTAATTATTCGACGCGCGACATGCAAGCGAACCGCCCCGCCGACTTGGCGCGGCTGCGAGAGATTCAGAAGCCGGTGACGGCTGATAAGAAAGAGGCGAAATAAATGGCGGTTTCCTTTCCGAATATTCCGAGCGGTGGCGCCCTTCGCGTGCCTCTTTTCTATGCCGACGTCAGCAACGCCGCGGCCTTCACATATCAGCCGGGTTACCGCGCGCTGTTGATCGGCCAGATGCTTGCCGCTGGCACAGCCGATGCGCTGGCGATGGTGTCGTGCAATTCGGCGGATCAAGCCCGCACGCTTTTCGGGCAGGGCTCGCAACTCGCCCGCATGGTCAAGGCGTTCCGCGACAATGACGCGCTGACGGAAATCATGTGCATCGCGCTCGACGACGACGGCAGCGGTGCCGACGCGGAGGGTACTGTTACGGTTTCTGGCACCACGACGGCAGCGGGCACCATCGCGCTTTATATCGGGGGCCAGCTTGTGTCGGTCGGCGTCGCGTCCGGTGTTGCCGCGGCGGCGGTTGCCACGGCCATCGGTGCCGCGGTCAATGCAAACGCTGAATTGCCGGTGACTGCTACGGTGCTTGCCGGCGAAGTCACGCTCACGGCGAAAAATGCTGGCACGCTTGGCAATGGCATCGATGTCCGCACCAACTATCGCGGCAGCATCGGCGGCGAAGCGACCCCCGCGGGCATCGCGCTTGCCATCGTCGCAATGGCTTCTGGCGCAACGGATCCCGACATCGCCGACGCCATTACAGCAATGGGCGACTCCAAATTCAATTACATTGTTCAGCCCTACGCGCTGGCGACGGAACTGACTGCGTTTCAGACGGAAATGAATGACGCGACGGGCCGTTGGTCCTATGCGCGCCAGCTTTACGGCCATGTGTTCACGGCGAAGTCCGCTGCAGCCGGAACGCTTTTGACATTCGGCGGCACGCGAAATGACCAGCATGGGCTTTGCTTCGGCTATTACGACTCGCCGACGCCGACCTATGAAGCCGCCGCCATGTTTGGGGGCCGCGCTTCGCGCTCGCTGTCCGACGATCCCGCGCGCCCGCTGCAGACGCTCGAATTGATAGGCTTCCTTCCGCCGCCTGAAACGTCTTGGTTCACGCTTGCGGAGCGCAACGCGCTTTTGTTCGCCGGTATCGCTACGTCGTATTACGTTGCGGGCCGTGCGCGCATCGAGCGCGCCGTGACGATGTATCGCGTGAATGAATGGGGCCAGGTTGACCCGTCTTATCTCGATGTCGAAACTCTGGCGACGCTGGCCTATATCCTCGACTTCCTCAAATCGCGGATCACACAGAAATTTCCGCGTCACAAACTGGCGAATGACGGCACGCGCTTCGGTGCGGGGCAGGCCATCGTCACACCAAGCGTTGTCCGTGGCGAATTGATTGCGGCGTATTCCGAACTGGAATCGCTGGCGCTTGTCGAAAACGTCGAGGCGTTCAAGGCGAACTTGATTGTCGAGCGCGACGCGACCGATCCGAGCCGCGTGAATGTGCTTTATCCGCCGGACCTTGTGAACGGTCTGCGGGTGTTTGCTTTGTTAGCCGAGTTCCGCCTCGAATATGCGGCATAAAGGAATCTGAATATGGGAAAGCGAATTTCTGGCACGGCGTATCTGAAAGTTGACGGCGCACAATACACGCTTGCGGGCTCGCTCGATGTGCAGCCGATGGCTGTGAAGCGCGAAGGCAAGGTCGGCCTTGGCGGCCCCGCTGGGTACGATGAGCAGCCGATCATTCCATACATTGAGGGCGAGGTGTTCCTTGATGCGGAACTGAGTCTTACCGCTCTGGCCGCCATCACGGACGCCACTGTGCATGCCGAAATGGCGAACGGCAAAAACTACATTCTCCGCAACGCTTGGTGGGCCGGTGATGTCGTCGCCAAGGCCGCCGACGGCACGACTTCTATTCGCTTCGAAGCGATGGCTTGCGAGGAAGCATAATGGCGGATTTTGAAATCACGCTTTCGAAGCCGGTGCAGCACGGAACGGAATCTATTTCGGTTCTGGAATGCGATGAGCCGACGCTCGACGATCTTGACGCCTTCATGCAGGGCCAGAAGACAAGCGACATCGCGGCGGTCAAAAAGTTGATCGAGAAATGCGCAAAACTTTCGCCTGCCGTCGTCGGCAAAATCAAGGCGGCCGACCTTGAGATGATTATGGACGCCTTCGCCCCTTTCTTACCGGGCAACAAGACGGCGCAGTAGCCCGGAACGGATGGCGTCAAGTCGTAATCGACCTTGCTGCGTTCTGGGGGTGGCCGCCGTCTGAGCTAATGCGGCTTTCGATAAGTCGCGCGAATTTTTGGCACGACGCGGCAGAGAAAATAGAAGAGTCGCGCGCGAAGGGTTGATCCGGTGTCGAATTTTTCAATCAAAGTTGTCATCAAGGCGGTTGATAATTTCACCGCCGAAATGAGCCGGATCACAAAGAGCGCCGAAAACATGGGCCGCTCGATGAAGCGGATCGGCGCGGGCCTGACCGTCGGCGTGACGGCTCCGCTTGCCGCTTTGGCTGCGACATCCCTGACTGCTTTTTCCGATTTTCAGGCGGGCATGTCGAACGTCTCGACGCTTGTGAACACGGCGACGGAATCCATGTCGGCGATGTCGAAAGAGACGCTGGCGATTTCGACGCGGGTGCCGGTGGCGCTGGGGGACATAACGGGCGCTTTATATGACATTCGTTCCGCTAATATTTCGGCAGCCGATGCGATGGGCGTGCTTGAGGGTTCGGCGCGCCTCGCTGTTGCCGGTATTGGCACAGTGAAAGAGGCAACCGACCTTGTGACGTCTTCAATCAACGCATTCAACTTGAAGGGCGCGGATCAAGCCAAACTTTACGACAACATTTTCAAGGCCGTGAAAAACGGCAAGACGACGATTGCTGAGCTTGCTCAAGGTTTCGGCGCGGTGGCAAGCACTGTATCTGGAGCGGGAATCAAGATTGACGAATATTTGGCGGCGGTGGCGGCAATCACGACTACGGGCATTCCCGCGGCGCAGGCGCACACACAGTTGCGCGCCGCAATCGTGGGCATGACGCGAGAGTCGGATCTTGGAAATAGGGTTCTCAAAAAGTTGGTGGCCTCTACGTTCAATGACCTTATTTCGAAGTCTGGCGGCGTGGTAAATGCGTTCACCCGTATCAATAAAGTTCTTGGCGGCAACAAGGCTGCGCTGATTAGCCTTTTGGGGTCTGAGGGTTACAACTCTGTTTTTTCTCTGACCGGAAATCAAAACGAGGCTTTCACGTCAACGCTTTACGACATGCGCGATGGAGCCAACGCCGTCGACGAGGCATTCACGAAGCAATCCGAGAATTTCAAAAATTCGATGCAGCGCACGCAAAACCAAGTCGGTCGCCTGCAGGTCATTGTCGGCGAGGCGCTTGCACCCGCGATTATGAAGGTCGCCAATTTGATCGGGCGACTCGCGGACTGGTTTTCGGAGTTGAGCCCGAAGGCTCAAAAGATTGTGCTTGTCGTGGCCGCGCTCACGGCGGGCCTTGGCCCGCTGTTGATCGCGCTGGGTTTCGTGGTCACCGCCATCGCGGCAATCTCCGCGCCAGTGCTTATCGCCATCGGCGCTATCGTTCTTCTGTCCGCAGCCATTGCCACGGCCGTCATCTATTGGGATGACATCAAGGCCGCCGCGGTCGGTGCGTTCGAAACCATTATGAGTTGGGCGGGTAAGGCTTACGACTTCTTGAAGCCCGTGCTTGATGCCATCGGCTTCATCGCGCGATACAGCCGCGTCGGGCTTGCTGTGCGCGCTGGCATGGCTGTCGCGTCCGCTGTGACATCGGACGCGCCCGCCGCAACCGCGGGCAAGCCTAGCCTCGCTACGCGGGCGCGCGGCGGGCCTGCGGCCAAACCGGCGCAAAGCGAATTGACGGTCAAGTTTGAGAATGCACCGCCTGGCACGCGGGTCGGCGTTGATAAAGCGACGCCCGGAATGTCGGTCGCCACAGATGTCGGCATGAACATGGGGGCGAATTGATGGCGGTTCGGCTGGCATCGTTTCGCGGCGTCGAGTTCCACGTCGACACGCATGACCTTGACGCGGGCCGCCGCGGGCAGACGCACGTTTATCCGGGCCGTGATACGTCGTACCGCGAAGACCTTGGCCGCGCGCCGCGTGGCTTTTCGGTGCAGGGATTTGTCATTGGCGACGACTTCGCCGCGAAACGTGACGCTGTTCTGGGTGCGTGCGAGGCTGAGGGGCCGGGGCAGCTTGTCCATCCTGACTATGGTGCCATGCAAGTCAGTTGCTTGTCGGTTCGGGTGTCGAGTTCGTCGCGGAGCGGTCGCAGTGTCGACCTTTCATTCGTTTTCGAGGAAGGCGGCGAACTTAAATTTCCGTCCGCCGATGCCGATTCCCGCACCAAAATTGAAAGCCTTTCGCTTGAGTCCGAGTCGAAAAGCCTGTCGGGTCTTCTGGCGCGATACGACGTCAGCGGCTTCCCTGAGTTTGTCGGCGGGTCGGTTGCCGGCGTGGGGGCGCGGTTTCTTGATGATATTGAGGCCGCCGTTTCGACGTCTGAGTTTCGGGATTATTTCGACGCGTTCAAGGCCGGTTTACCGACTTACGTTTTCGACGCGCTTAGCCTTGGGTCTGGCATCATCGACATTATCCGCGGACTTCGAACCGGCATGACCGACACGTCGGATGCGATTTTACTTGGCGATGTCCGCCCCGCGCTGGCGCGCACGTCGCTTGTCGGCCTGACGTCGTTTGGTGCCGAAGTGCCTGACGTACCGCGCGAAACGCCGAGTCGCATTCAAGAATCCGTGAACATGGAGTCTTTCGCGTCGCTTGTGCGTCGCGTCGCACTTTCCGAAGATGCGCGCGAATTGGTCGTGACGCCGTTCGATTCAAACGTCGCCGCCATTTCCGCGATGTCGGAATATAGCGAGCGGATCGATGCCGAATTGTTTGCAGCCGATCTAGGCGACGACGAATATATTGCGATGTCGAATATGCACGCCGCTGTCGTACAGGATTTGACGACGCGCGCCGGTGGCTTGCCGGTCATTCGTTCTGTGCGCGTTGCGGAGCCGACTCCGGCGCTTGTGCTGGCATACGATCTTTATGAGGATTCAAACCGCGCGGATGACATCGTGGCGCGAAACGCCGTGGCGCATCCCGGCTTTATCGCCCCGGCCCGCGACATCGAGGTTTTATCAACATGACCGCGCGCCTTGTTGTTGATGGGAAGTCACACGAAGGATGGGAGTCCATCCGGATTACGCGCGGCATCGAGCGCGGCGCCGGTGATTTTTCGATGACCGTTTCGGAACGCTGGCCCGGTCAATATGACGCCGTGACAATCAAAGAGGGGCAATCGTGCGAAGTTTACGACGACGCCGACATTCTAATCACGGGCTATGTTGACAACGTAAGCGGCGATGCCGATGCCAATTCGAAAACGCTTGGCTTTTCCGGCCGCAGCAAGGCGGCGGACACCGTTGATTGCTCCATCGTTCACAAATCGGGGCAATGGATCGGGCGCACGGTCACGCAAATCGCCTCGGAAATTGTTGCACCGTTTGGCATCAAGGTCCGCGCGCTTGCCGATGTCGGCGCGCCGTTCCCAGATTTCCAGATTCAGCAAGGGGAAACCGTCTTTGCCACAATCGAAAAACTGTGCCGAATGCGCGGCCTTTTGGCGAGCGATGATGAACGGGGAAACATCACGCTTATCCGGTCTGGGGCGGACCGCGCTTCAACATCGCTTTATGCGCGGGTCGGTGACGACAAAACGAACATTCTCCGCCGATCCTATGAATTCAACGGGCGCGACCGTTTCTCGGATTACATCGTCAAAGGCCAGGCCGTAGGCACCGACGATTTTAGCGGCGCGAATGTTGCTGCGCCGACGGCGACGACGAAAGACCCAGCCGTCAAGCGATACCGGCCGACCATCATCATCGCGGAGCAAGCCGCGGTCACGGGCTCGATGTCCGACCGTGGCGAATGGGAGCGCGCGACCCGTGCGGGCCGATCAATCCGCGCCAATTTTCAGGTGCAGGGGTGGCGTCAAGGCGACGGCGCTTTGTGGAAGCCAAATCAACGAGTCCCGGTAGATGATGAAATTTCAGGCATCACGGGCGAAATGCTTATTTCGGAAGTGACTTTCAGCCTGTCGGAGTCCGGCACGTTGACCGACCTTGTGTGTTACCCGCCCGAAGCCTTTTTGATCGACGAAACGCCGCCGAAGAAAAAGGGCGGAAGCACGAAAAGCAAGTTTATTTTGCAGGATGAATAATGTCTGAAATGCGGCGCATGTTGGATCCTTTGAAGCGGTCGATTTCGAACCGCGTGCAACGTGCTGTTGTGAATCTGGTAAACGACGCGCTCAAAATGCAGCGCGTGCAAGTTGGAATACTTGCCGGCGAAGTCAAAGACTCCGTCGAGCGGTTCCAAAATTTCGGCTTTACGGGGCATCCCGTGCCGGGCGCGGAGGCTGTCATTTTGCGCCTTGGCGGCGGGTCCGATCATGCCGTCATCATTGCCGTTGATGACCGGCGGTTTCGCAAAACGGATTTAGTCGAGGGCGAGTCTGCGGTGTATGACGCTTTCGGAAAATTCATTCATCTGACGAAGGATGGCGGCATCATCATCGACGCGGCTGGCGCTGACGTGACGGTCAACAATGCGGCGACGGTTGCGATAAATGCGAGCGCGGGAGTGGTCATCACGACGCCGACGCTGACGGTTCACGGCGCCACGGTATTCGACGGCACGGTCACGGCAAACGGCAAGCGCATCGACGAAACGCACACACATAGCGGCGTGCAGCCCGGCGCGGGTAATTCGGGGGCTGTGGTATGACCGACATTTCGCTCGCATGGGATCCTGTTTTCTTTTCCGCCGACGCCACGATTTCGAATGGCGATTTGAGCGGGGCCGACCCTCTTGGCACGGCCGTCATCGTGAGTCTTTTTACATGGGGCCGTGCGCGACCCGACGACGTTTTGCCGGATGACAGCGAGGGCCGCCGCGGATGGTGGGGTGATAATTTCGCGGAAGTCGAGGGCGATAAAATCGGGTCGCGGCTTTGGATTTATGCCCGCTCGAAACTGACGCCGGAAACCATTTCGGGGATCAAGTCGGCAGTTTCGGACGCGCTGAAATGGATGATTGACGACAAGATCGTCGAAAAAATCGAAGTCGTCGCGGCGCGCAACGGGCTCGACCGGCTTGACCTTTCCGTCACCATTTTTCAGGGCAACGGGAACAAGCGGGAAGTGCGCTTCGATTCACTTTGGGAGACGTTAAAAAATGGCTGATACAGGATTCACGCGTCCGACGCTTGCCGAAATTGTTGACCGGGTGCAGTCCGACATTAACAGCAAATTGACGGGTGCCGATGCGCGCCTGCGCCGATCCGTGCTGACGGCGATCGGCCGCGCGCAAGCCGGCCTTGCACATGGTCTTTATGGGTATCAGAAAAACATCGCCCGGCAGGCGATCATTGACGCATGCGACGGCGACAGTTTGGCCGCATGGGGGCGCGTTTTCGAAGTCTCTAAACGCCTGGCGACAAAGGCCACGGGCAACGCGACATTGACGGGCACAAACGGGGCCGTCATCGAGGTCGGCGAAACGCTGTCGCGCACCGATGGCGTTTTGTATGAGACAACGGCGGAGGCCACAATCTCCGCAGGCGTGGCGACCGTTGCCGTGCGTGCCGCTGTGTCTGGCGCTGCGGGGAATGCTCACGCGGGCGTCTCGCTGTCGTTTGTTTCGCCGGTCGCGGGTGTTGCCGCGGCGTCGGTCGTGGCCGCGGGCGGGTTTACGGGCGGGGCGGATGATGAAGCCGACGGCGACGCCGGCACGGATGATGTTTCGACGTATCGAGGTCGAATTTTGCAGCGGTTGCGCCAGCCCCCGCTTGGCGGGTCGGTGCGCGATTATGAGCGATGGGCGCTTGAAGTTGCCGGCGTGACTCGTGTCTGGGTTTATCCGCTCGAATTGGGTGCGGGCACGGTCACGGTTCGCTTTATGATGGATGCGACCTATGCCGACGGCGTTCCGGAATCCGGCAACGTCTCGACGGTTCAAGATTATATCGACGATCCGGAGCGCCGGCCCGTGACGGCGGAAGTCTTTGTCGTCGCACCGATCGCGGAACCGCTCGACATCACGGTGACGGGTCTTTCGCCGAATACTGCGGCGGTTCGCGCCGCCGTCGAGGCGGAGCTTGCCGACATGATTACGCGGACGGCCGCGCCGGGCGGCACTATTCCGATTTCCAAAATCTGGGAATATGTCGCGCTGGCGTCGGGTGAAGAAAGCCACTTAATCACGATCCCGTCCGGCAACGTGACGCACTCGACGGGCTACATCGCAACCCTTGGCACGGTGACTTTTGCATGACCTGTGGCGCGACATCTGACGACTATCTGCAACAGTTTCGGGCTTTGCTTCCGCAGGGGCCAGCGTGGACCCGCGACCCCGATGCCGTGATGTCGCTTTTGCTTGGCGGGCTATCCGTCGAGTGGGCAAGGGTGCATGCCCGCGATTGCGTTTTGCTTTCGGAAATGAATCCTATTTCCGCGCAGGAAATGCTTGCGGATTGGGAGCGCGTGCTTGGCTTGCCCGATGGCTGCGGGCTCGACATCCCGACTGTCGCCGGACGCCGCTCCGCCGTGCTGACGAAGTTGCGGAGCATTGGCGGGCAGTCGCCGGGGTATTTTATAAACCTTGGCGCCAATTATGGATTCGACGTTTCCATCACGGAATTTCGCCCGTTTCGCGCCGGTGTTTCGAGCATCGGCGACTCGCTTACAAATGGCGACTGGGTTTTTACGTTTCTAGTCACGTCGCCGACTGAGACGATTCAGACGTTCCGCGCCGGTCGCGGCGCCGCGGGTGAGCCCCTGCGGCTTTGGGGCAACGAGGCTTTGGAGTGTCTTATCAGCCGGGACAAGCCGTCGCACACTATCGTCATCTTTACATACTCAGGGGACCCGGTTGAGGTTTGACCTTTTAACGTCAAATCACACGTTATTGTTGCCGAATCCTTACGGAACACGGCATAGTCAAGCGAAATAGAGGGCTAAAAATGCAGCGCATTGATGATCCGACGGCGGACGACTCCGACCCGACCAAACTAAAATACACGGAAGGCAACCCCGGCACGGGTGTCCCGGCGACTGTTGTGCGCGCCACGGCGTTGAATGCAATTCAAGAGGAATTGGCGCTGTTTCTTGAGGGGCTCGGCGTCACTCTTAACGGTGCGGTCCCAAACCAGATATACACTGCGTTTATTGCCAAATTGGCGACCTACCTGCCCCTTATCGGCGGCACGTTGACGGGCGCTTTGACTTCACCGAATCTGGTCGTCAAAGCCGCAGCGGCGGCGAATGGTGCCGTCACTTTCCGCGATGAAAACAACATTGCTCAAGCTGTCGTGTTTTGGGCGCGTGGCGCCGACGCGCTGACGCTTTCAATGTATGCCGATGATGGCACAACCGTCATGGGGACTCTGATTTTGAAGGAGTCCGGCGCGATTGAAGTGAGCGCCGACCCAACGACAGTTTTGGGTATCGCAACAAAACAATATGTTGACGCCACGGCCATCACGCCAGACGCCACGACGACGACGAAGGGCAAGTCGGAACTTGCTACCGACGCTGAAACTCAGGCGCTCACGGATACTGTGCGGACCGTCACGCCGTCAAATCTTGGCGCGCTGCTGGCGACCATCACGCAAAAGGGTATCGTCGAACTTGCCGACTCCACGGAATTCGGAACAGGCACGGACTCGTCGCGCGCATTGACTGCATCCCTGTTTACAAAATCGCTTGGCGCGAATGGGTACATAAAATTTCCGGGCGGACTCATTTTGCAATGGGGCACGGTCAGCGCCGTGCCCGATGATTCAAATTCCGTGGTCACGCTGCCGGTTACTTACGCTTCGACGCACTACGCCGCCGGCGCGACGATTTATTCGACGGCAAACCTGACGTCGGTTGACCAAGTGGCGGTCAACACAACAAGCCTTTCATCCGTAACGATTTATCAGCGCACGCCGGGCGCGAATGCGCTGAATGCGTTTTGGTGGTCCATAGGAAAATGACAATGAAGCATTACTATAGCGCCACGACTGGCGGCTTTTATAACGATGACATTCATGGTGCGCGCACTTTACTTGTCGCGGATCCTGATTGGGTGCGTTCGGACCCGTTGCTGTCGGTATTCGTTGCTGACCCCGATTGGGTGCGTCCGCGCAAGTTGGTCGCGGATCCCGATTGGGTGTGCCCCCGTATTTCGGTCCCCGATCCGGATGACGCGGAAAAACTAATCGAGGTCGATGACCCTGACGCATTCCGGGCGATGATCGAAGTCGATGACGTCGATGCGGTCGCTCCTGAAATTGAAGTCGAGTCCGATGATCCGGGCGAGTCTGCGCCGATGATCGAAATTTCAAACCCTGAATGCAAAATCCCAGGCGATGCCGTCGAGGTCTCCGACTCTGAGTATCAAAATCTTTTTGATGCGCAGTCCGCCGGTAAAATTATTGTCGCGGGTAAGAAGGGGCGGCCCTGTGCTGTCAATCGGCCCGCGCCGACCGAAGCGGAAGCCGCCGCGCGTCTCGCAAAGATGGCGCGGAAAGAGTTGTCCGACTCCGATTGGCGCGTGCTGCGTGCCGCGGAAGTCGGCGTCCCTGTGTCCCCTGAATGGCTTGAATACCGCGCCGCGCTTCGCCTTGTGGCGAGCGGTGAAGCGATGGAAATGCCTGTGGTGCCGAAATGAATGCGCTTGAATTTCTGAATCTCACAATCCGCCCCGCGCTCGCAATGATGGGGCCGAAGTATCAGGGCCGCCCCGTCGAGATTTTGTTGCTGGCGATTGCGCTGCAAGAAAGCGCGCTGCGTCACCGCAAGCAAGTCGGCGGTCCGGCGCGCGGCTTTTGGCAATTTGAGCGCGGTGGCGTGGCGGGGGTATCTCGGCACGGCGCATCGAGCGCAAAGTTTAAAGACGCGTGCACGGCGTTTCTATATCCGCCGACCGTCGACGATGTTTATGGCGTCATCGCGGATAATGATGCGCTGGCCTGCGTCGTCGCGCGTCTGTTGCTTTACACGCACGCCAAGGCGATTCCGGAAACGGGGCCGGAAGGGTGGGCTTATTACGAATGGCTTTGGCGTCCGGGCAAGCCGCACCCTGAGACGTGGGCAAAGAATTGGGCAGCTGCGGTTGATGCCGTCTCGACTGTGGGGGCTTGAAAATGGACATCGGTAAACTTGTCGGCACTGTCGCGCCGTGGATCGGAACGGCCTTGGGCGGTCCGCTGGGCGGCATGGCGGTCGGTGCTTTGGCTGACGCATTGGGGCTTTCCGACAAGACCGAAGCGGCCATCAAAAATGCAATCTCTGGCGCGACGCCGGAACAAATGCTTGCGCTGAAAAAGGCGGACCAAGACTTCGCACTTCAAATGCAGGAACTTGGCTTTAAGAATGTCGCCGACCTTGAAAAGATCGCAGCCGAAGATCGCAACAGTGCCCGCAATCGTGAGATTCAGACCGGCGACCATTTCACGCCGCGCCTGTTGGCCATTGTCGTCACGTTCGGGTTTTTCTTGGTGCTTGGGTATTTGATACGCTACGGCATGCCCGCTGGCGAAGGGCGCGACGCGCTTCTGATTATGCTCGGCTCACTCGGAACGGCTTGGACTGGAATCGTCGCGTATTACTTCGGGTCTTCGGCCGGCAGCGCACAAAAGAGTGCGCAGATCGCCGCGCAAAAATCTTGACGTGACGCGCTATTCCGCGGCATCGGCATCGATCGGTCCAAGCCATCCGATAAGTGCGTCGGCGGTGTGATTTTGAGCCGCGCGCACGGTGTCGTCGAAAAGGTCTGCATAAATTGCGGTCACGGCTTCGTCGCTGTGGTGGAGCAGATCGGCGACTGTCTCGACGCCGAAGCCTTGCGCCTGGCCCGTCACCTTGGCCGCCGATGCAAAACTGTGGCGCAGGTCGTGGATCCTGACCTTGCCAAGCCCGGCGACCTTGAGAAGCGCAGCCCACTGGCGGCTTTCGTCTCTTAACGGCTTGCCCTTGACCAAGCCGGGGAAAATAAACGGGTTCGACTTGTTGCGGCGGTCGTACAGTTTCCGCAGCACAGCGACGGCATGGGGTGATAAAAGAACGTTTTTCGCGCCGGTCTTTGAATCGGGCAGGCGGTATAACCCTGCATCGATGTCAACCCATGCCCATCGGCCGTGCATCCATTCCCGCTTGCGACATCCGGTGACAAGCAAAAGCATGATGAGCCCGGCGAAGCGCATGCGCGCCGCGCCTCGATCGACATAGGCGTCGGTGCCCGGCAACAGGTTCCGCTCGCCTTCAATATATGTGGGTTCGTCGCCGCCGGCGGCTTCGAATATCCGGAGCGCCATACCCAATTTAGCGAGCGCGACTGGCGGCAAGTAGCGATGCACG
This sequence comes from Parvibaculum sp., assembly GCA_030649335.1. Classification (GTDB taxonomy): domain Bacteria; phylum Pseudomonadota; class Alphaproteobacteria; order Parvibaculales; family Parvibaculaceae; genus Parvibaculum. Next base: position 24,874 of record JAUSLL010000037.1, read on the forward strand.
CCGCGCGATTCTTTCGACTTGCCACTTTCCTTCACGGGGTTTGTGTTGCGGGCCCGCATCGGCGGCTTGAAGCCTTCCGCCAATTCGAACGCTTTGTGCAGGCATGCCCGGACGCGGTTGCGGGTCGCGGGCTTGTCTTTCAGCGCGGAAAGCACTTTTTCGATGTCGGCCGGCGTCACGGCCCGCACGGGCAAGTTACCGATTTTTGGCAGTATGTGGACCCGCCAATAGATTTCGTCGAGGGCGCGGCTCGTTTCCTTTTTGGTGAGCGCGTGGCCTTTCATATAGCGGTCTTGCAGGTCGCGCATGGTGCCGTCGCCGCCGCCCGCTGTGCTTCCAGGCGTGCCGCCCGCCGCGACATCGACGATCCATGCCCGTGCTATGTCGCGGGCTTGCTCCGCTGAAATCTGGCCATGCACGCCGATCTTGGGACGATGCTGGCGCCCGTTCCGGTCGCGGTATTGCAGGCCATAGGTTTTGCGGCCCGTGGCGAGGGTGCGGACGTGGAAGCCGGTGAGGTCGGAGTCCCAGACGAAGCCGGGGGCGGTGATGGCGTCCACGGCGCGTTTTGTGAGGCGGGCGCGGGTGGTCATGGGGTTCGCGGCGTCATCACGGCATCAAGCGCCGCTGTGATATACGGCCGTTCCGTCGCCACTGAAACGGTCATCGAGGCTGGCCCAAAGCCCTTTTTGCGGGCCGCGACATAGGCGAGGGTGAGGCGTTCGGCGAAGTCGTCTTGCGGGTCGTTTTCGGGCTTCACAATGGCGGCATAAACCTTGTCCGGCACGCCAGCGATGGTGTCGGCTTTAGCGACGCCATCAAGGTCCAAATCGTCGGGCTCGACTTCCTCGACGGGCCCGGCCTCGACGCGGGCGCGGAGTTCGTCGGCGGTGATGCCGAAGTGTTCCGCGCATTCCTCGACGAGTCGCCCATAGGCGTCAATGTGGCTGGGGGTGCTTCCGTCAGACGCGCCCGACATGTCGTCGCCGGTCATGGCGCTCAGCGCAGCGGATACCAATGCGCCAAGGTCGGCCCCTTCCGCCTGAATCGTTACTGGCGCCGCGCTTTCGCCTGCGGCATTTTCGACCTTGGCCGCCGCGTTCGGGAGCGACAAGCGGCCTTTTTGGGATTTCTTCGACATGGTTTTCGTTCCTTTGGGTTTTGATATTGGAAGCGTATTGGAAGCAAGTCAACGGGATTAAGCGGTATTTGTCGGGAAGGTGCGGGATAGCCGTTCCGGCCCAAGCGATTGAAACCGCTTAGACTTTTCGTTTTTGGGATATGACGGTATTTCTCGGTATTAACCGAAAATCAGTCTGGGGGACAAGGGGTCGTCGGTTCGAATCCGGCCGCTCCGACCATCTAAAACGGGGCCAGCGTGTCATCACCTTTGCGGTGGGCACGTTGGCCCTTTCTTCAACGGGGAGCTTGGGGCAAACTCGGGCTTCAGGCGTCTTATTCGGAGTTCAGGACCAATGGCCACTATCCCGATCATCATTCTGCTCGTCGCGATCCTCGTCCTGAACAAGACGCAGACCGGCTCTTTCTTCTGAGCAGATTGGCTTCTGAGCAGATTGGCTTTTGACCCGTCCTGTCGTGCTCGCCCGCGTCACTCGGCGTCGGGCTTGAGCATCCAGTTGAATACATAGCGAAACGGCAGCGCCCAGATCGTGCCAGCGATCAGGTAGTAGGCGAATTGCACCGCGCCATGCTCCGGCAGATGGCCGCTGACGGCGATCGTCATGATCAGCAATGCGTAGAAAAACAGAAAAACCAGCAGGAATATTGTGCCGAGGAGTTTGCGGACGCTGAGGCTCAGTTTGGGCATGGCGATCTCTGTCATTATCTGGATTTACTGTTGTGCCATCACGGGCGGGACCTTGAAGTGGTCGAACCAGGCGATGCGCACCTGATAGCCTTCATCGGTATAGCCGACCAGCACTGTGCCGCCACCTATGCCGATGGGGTTCTTGCCAAGGCCGGGAGCCTGAAAGACCGCTCCCATGCCGGCCAGTTTTTCTTCCTGATGTGCCAGTGCATAGGCTTCGATCACCTTGCGGCTTTCGCGCATTAAATCTGTGCTCAGGCTTTGAAGGCGATGGCCGGGGGCGACCAGAACGCGGACGAAGGCAAAATCTTGCCTCACCTGTTGGAGTCGCTGCACGATCATCGTTGTCAGGGCGATTACCTTGCCGTCCTCATAGGCGACAACAGAGAGTTCCTTGGCGCGTTCGTCGGGTGACTGACCCTTCGGCAGGGCGCTAAGTTCAGTCCAGAGCGCAATGGCGTCCTGCTCAAGCTTGGGGTCGTTTTGTCGCCATGCGTTGGCGTATGTAATCGTCATTAGCCCTGATTTCTGTTTCGCAGCTCGCTCAGCTTGCATCCGGCAGGCGCGACTTCACGCGGAAATGGTCGAACCAGCAAGCCCGGACCTGTTCATTCCTATCTGTATAACCCATCAGAACCAGACCGCCACCGCGCGAAATGGCACGCTTGCCGATGCCGGGTGCCTGAAGCACGGCGGCGATGCCCGCGATGCTTTCGTTCAGATGCGCCAGTGCATAGGCCTCAACGACTTCGCGCGTCCTTTGCGTGAGGGCGATGCTGATGTGTTCGAGCCGCCGGTCGCTTGCAACGACCTCGCGGATGAAACCGAAATTTTCCTGCAACAGATCGAAGAATTTCACTTCAATGGTCGAGATGCCGATGAGCACGTTTTCGTCATAGGCAAGCACGGCCAGCTGCTTCACGCGTTTATCGACATCGGCGTCACCGGGTAAAACTTTATGGGAGGTCCAGAAGGCCCGCGCTTCTGCTTCGAGTTGCGGATCATCCTTCCGCCATGCGTCAACAAATGTAATCGCCATCAGCCTTGCATCCTGATTTGCGCCTGTTCAAATGTTTCGCTGAGATTGGCGGGCACGCGGAAATGATCGAACCAGCTCACGCGCACCTGTTCTCCGTAGGGCGTGTAGCCGATCAGCACCAAGCCCGCGCCGTTGGGATATGGGTTGGGTCGCGCGCCTAGCAGAGGTGACGACACGACCGCCGCCAGTCCTGCAATATTTTCCTCCGGATGCGCGATGGCGTGTTTTTCGATCAGGTCATGCACAGGCTTGCCCATGATGATGGCCAGATGCTGTTCGCGATGATCTTTAGCGACCATGCCGCGCAAGAAGGCAAACTTCTGCCGCAGCCGCGTAAACTCCCTCACATGAATGGTTGTGATGGCGACCAGTTCGCCGCCCTCATAGGCCATCACCGCCAGTTGCTTAATCCGTTCAGCGACGTTTTCATCGGGCATAGCATCTTCCCGTATCCAGAATGCGCGCGCATCGGCTTCGAGCTTCGGGTCATTTTTACGCCAGGCTTCTACAAATGCGATGTCGCTCATCAAACACCTGTTGTTGTGGAATCACGCAATCAGAATAACGGTCTGTGAAATTGGTGAAACAAGGCAAAAGCCTGTCTGTTCAATTTGGCGCAGGTTCGCTTGCGTATCAGCCCTCCAAGTTTCCGGGAACGCGGAAATGTTCAAACCAGGCGGCACGCACCTGTTCGTTGTCCGGTGTGTAGCCGACGAGAACCATGCCGGTGCTTCGGCCAACCGGACGTTTGCCAACGCCGGGCACCTGCATAACGGCGGCCATGCCTGCGAGATTTTCATCTGGATTATTGAGCGCCCAGTTCTCGATCATCTTGTGCGTCTCCACCATGATCTCGCGTCCGACGGCATTCATGCGAAATGCCGGTGTCACAAACCCGCGAATGAACGCAAACTTTTGACGCACATGCTCAAACGGACGCACATTGAGTGTTGTCAGAGCCGCAAGCTGACCATCGCTATAGGCGACGACTGCAAGTTGCTTCACGCGTATCTCTATTTCTGCGAGGTCAGGCAATATGCCCGGTTCAGACCAAATGACACGCGCATCAGCCTCAAGCCGCGGATCGTCTTTGCGCCATGCGTTAACATACTCAATGCTCATGCGCCGGTATTCCATTTTGCAAATTCTGAAATCGGAGCGAGATTCCCCGGTATCCTGAAATGTTCAAACCAGCTGGCGCGCACCTGTTCATTGAATTCTGTGTAGCCGATTAGCGCCATGCGACTGACGCTGCCGATGGGTTTCTTGCCGATGCCTTTGGCCTGATAGACGGAGGCCATGCCTGCAATCATTTCGTCGGGATGGGCGATGGCGTGGGCTTCGATCACCTTGCGGGTTTCGCCGCTCAATGCGCGGGCGATTGAATGAAGCCGGTAATCGGGTGCGATAGCTTCGCGCAAAAAGGCAAACTTTTGCCGCAGCAGTTCGAAGGGGCGCACATTCAGCGTCGAGAGCCCGACGAGCTTGTCACCGTCATAGGCGAGCACGGCAATCTGTTTGGCGCGTTCTTCCACCGGTGTATCGGCTTTGAGCAAGCCGTGCTCGGTCCAGAAGGCAATGGCATCAGCCGTGTGCTTGGGCTCATTTTTACGCCATGCTTCAACAAAAGTGATGTTCGTCATCAGTCGGCCTATTGGTCAAAGAAATGAATAAACATGCCAAGGCGCTGCGGGTTCGCTTTGGCTTGTAATTTGTGGGGAGGTTAATCCTCCATGGTCCCGGGGATGCGGAAATGTTCAAACCAGCCGACGCGCACCTGCTCATTTTGTGGCGTGAAGCCGATCAGTGCCATGCGGCTGAGTTTGCCGATCGGGTTCCGGCCCAGACCCTTGTGTTGATAAACTGCGGCCATGCCGGCGATCTTTTCTTCGGGATGGGCAATGGCATAGGCCTCGATCACTTTTCGTGCTTCGCCGCTTAGTTCGCGCGCCAGCGTGTGGAGCCGGTAGTCGGGCGAAACGGCCTCACGCAGAAAGGCGAATTTTTGCCGCAACAGGTCGAAGTGGCGCACATTCAGCGTTGCGAGCGCAATGAGCTTGTCGCCGTCATAGGCCAGAACCGCGAGCTGTTGGGCGCGTTCCTCCGGCGATGTTTCGGCATTGAGTATTTTATGCTCAGTCCAGAAGGCAATAGCATCGGCTGCGTGCTTAGGGTCATTTTTGCGCCAGGCGTCAACAAATGTGATCGTCATCGGAGGAGGTGCTTTCTACTTTTTGCCGTTACGCCGGCAGGCGCGGCTGTGGCAAATTACCCCGCTGTGAAGATGGAGTTGTTCGGGTATCACATTGAGCATGAATATAGCAAACTCTCACGCCGCGCGCCGACAGATTGCTCTCTGGCTGTTTGCGGTTTCAGCACTGGTCTTCTTGATGGTTGTTGTCGGCGGGCTGACGCGCCTGACCGAAAGCGGCTTGTCGATCACCGAATGGAAACCCGTCACCGGCACCTTGCCGCCAATGGGTGATGCCGCCTGGGCCGATGCTTTCGCGCGCTATCAGCAGATTCCGCAATATGAGCTCGTCAACAAAGGTATGACGCTCGATGAGTTCAAAAACATCTTCTGGTGGGAGTGGAGCCATCGTTTTCTCGGTCGCTTCATCGGCTTTGCGTTTCTCGTGCCGTTCCTCTGGTTTCTCGCCACACGCCGCATCGAGCGTGCGCTGGCGCCGCGTCTTGTTGTCATGTTCCTGCTCGGTGGGGCGCAAGGGGTGCTCGGCTGGTGGATGGTGAAGAGCGGCCTCACGCATCGCGTTGACGTGAGCCAATATCGCCTCGCCGCCCATCTCGGCCTCGCCACGCTCATCTATGCCTATATGACATGGATCGCCCTCGCACTCTGGCGCCCCGCGCCGGTCATCCATGTTGATGTGGGTCTACGTCGCGCTGCCATGGCGCTGGCGGTGTTTGTGTTTATCCAGATGATGCTCGGGGCCTTTGTTGCAGGCATCAAGGCGGGTCACATCTACAACACATGGCCGCTCATCGACGGGGCCTTCATTCCCGACGGGCTGATGGCGCATCAGGTGTGGTGGCGTAATCTTTTCGAGAACATGCTGACCACACAGTTCAATCACCGCATGGCGGCCTATCTCATCACCGGACTTGTGGTGTGGCACTGGTTTGCCGCGCGTGCCTCCGGCAGCCCCATGGCGCGTCAGAGCGCAGGCTGGCTTGTCGTGGCGGTTGCCGCGCAAGTGGTGCTCGGCATCTGGGCTTTGCTCATGGTCGTGCCGATCCCGCTCGGTGCGGCGCATCAGGCCGGTGCGCTCGTGGTGTTCACGGTCGCGCTCGTTCACGCACGGCGGCTCAATCCGGCTTAGTGTCTTCGTCTTTGCGAGGAGCGAAGCGACGAAGCAATCCAGTGCCGCAAAGGAAGACTGGATTGCTTCGCTACGCTCGCAATGACGATTACCCCAGCGCCTTGTCCAGCGCCTTGGTAATATCCGCCACATCCTCAATCCCGATCGACAGGCGCACCACATCGGGTCCAGCGCCCGCTGCAATCTTTTGCTCGTCGGTCAGCTGCCGGTGTGTTGTTGACGCGGGATGAATGACTAGGCTGCGTGTATCGCCGAGATTGGCGAGATGGCTCAGCAGCTCAATCGTATTGACAAGTTTCTTGCCTGCCTCATAGCCGCCTTTGACGCCGAAGGTCAGCAGCGCGCCCGCACCCTTGGGTGCGTATTTCTGTTGCAGTTTGTGGGACGGATCATCGGCAAGGCCTGAGTAAGACACCCAGCTCACTTTCGGGTGGTTCTTCAGGAAGGTCGCCACCGTCAGTGCATTGTCGCAATGGCGCTGCATGCGCAGCGGCAAAGTCTCGATGCCGGTGATGATCATGAAGGCGTTGAAGGGTGAGATGGCGGGGCCGAGGTCGCGCAGGCCCAGCACACGGCAGGCGATGGCGAAGGAGATTGCGCCGAATGTCTCGAAAATCTTCAGGCCGTTGTAGGAGCCCGTCGGCTCTGTCAGCGTCGGAAACTTGCCGCCTTTTGACCAATCGAATTTGCCTGCGTCCACAATCACGCCGCCCATCGAATTGCCGTGGCCGCCGAGAAACTTCGTCGCCGAATGGATGACAATATCCGCGCCATGTTCAATCGGACGGATCAGGTAGGGCGAGGCAAGTGTGTTGTCCACGATCAGCGGCACGCCCGCTTCGTGCGCAATAGCGGCAATGGCGGCAATGTCCATGACGCGGCCGCTGGGGTTCGCCATGCTTTCAATGAAGACCGCTTTGGTCTTCGGTCCGATGGCTTTCTTGATGGTCGCCGGATCCGTCGCATCGGCCCAATCGACATGCCAGTCGAATTTTTTGAACGAATGCGAAAACTGCGTGATCGAACCGCCGTAAAGCTGCGTCGCTGCAACAAAATGATCGCCGGGGCTCATCAGTGTGTGAAAGGCAATCATCTGTGCCGCATGGCCGGAGGCAACAGCAAGAGCGGCCACGCCACCTTCGAGTGCTGCCACGCGTTCTTCTAGCACAGCGGTCGTCGGGTTGGTGATGCGCGTATAGATATTGCCGAAGGCTTCGAGGCCGAAGAGCGAGGCTGCATGGTCCGCATCATCGAATACAAATGATGTGGTCTGATAGATCGGCGTCGTGCGCGCGCCTGTTGTCGGGTCGGGTTTGGCACCGGCATGAACGGCGAGCGTATTAAAATTATAGTCAGACATATTGGCCTCAGCGAAAGAGTTGCGGAATTTCGATTTTCGGACAGCGGTTCATTACCACTTTCAGCCCGGCTTTTTCGGCGCGCGCGGCGCCGTCTTCATTGGTGACGCCCAGTTGCATCCAGATATATTTCGCGCCGATGGCAATGGCTTCGTCACACACAGGGCCGGCGGCGGCTGAATTGCGAAACACGTCGACCAGATCAATCTTGTCGGGAATGTCCTTCAGTGTCGCGTAAACCGTTTCGCCCAGCAGTTGCTGTCCCGCAAGACCGGGATTGACCGGAATGACGCGATAGCCGCGCTTCTGCATATATTGCATCACTTCATTGCTGTCGCGGGCCGTGTTGGCGCTCGCGCCGACAAGCGCGATGGTTTTTGTGACAGTCAGAATTTCTTTGAGAAATTCCGGGCTGTAGCGCAGATGTTCCAGTGGTTTCATCTGTCGTTTCCCCTACTTTTTATTTATCTTCCCAAACTGGGTGACGTTTTTCGATGAAGGCCCCGATGCCTTCTTCCGCGTCGCGCGCCAGCATGTTTTTCACCATCACGTCGCTGGCAAAATCATAGGCCTCATCGAGCGGCTTTTCGAGTTGCTCATAGAAAGCCTGTTTGCCGATGGCGAGCGTCAGCGATGATTTGCCTGCGATCTTTTCGGCAAGCTCAGTTGTGGCGCGGGCAAGATCGTCATGCGGCACCACATGATTGATGAGGCCCATATCAGCGGCGCGGGCCGCGTCGATCATGTCGCCGGTCAACAGCATTTCCATCGCGTGTTTGCGCGAGACATTGCGCGACAGTGCGACCATGGGTGTTGAGCAGAAGAGACCGATATTGACACCGGGTGTCGCAAAGCGTGTGCCTTCGGCAGCGATGGCGAGATCGCAGCTCGCCACAAGCTGGCAACCGGCGGCGGTGGCAATGCCATGCACTTGCGCGATGACAGGTTTCGGCAACATCACGATCTGCTGCATCATGGCGCTGCACTGGCGCATGATTTTTTGATAATAGGCGCGGCCGCAGTCCGCGTCGCTGCGTCGGGCGGTGAGTTCTTTGAGGTCATGGCCGGACGAGAAGGCCGGACCATTGGCGGCGATGATGACCGCGCGCACGGATTTGTTGGTGGCTACGTCGCTCAGGGCGGCTGAGAGCGCGCTCATCAGCCCTTCCGACAGGCAGTTGCGCTGCGCCGGACGGTTGAGCGTCAGGGTCGAGACGCCATTCTGGTCATTGCGTAAGACCAGTAGTTCGGCGGTATCCGGCTGTTCGGCGGCTTTGCTCATTCGTGTCTCCTCCCGTCGCGTCCTTTGGCCTTACCGGCTCTCTTCTTGGGCGTTTCGAGCATCATAAACACAGAAACCGGTAAAGTCAGGGCCGAATGGTCTTGCGGGCTTTACGATAAAGAACATGGGATTTCAGCGCGTCGCCGTCTGCAAGGCGTGGATGCTCGAAATCATCGGCCTTGTCGCGTGTCATGCCGATACGCTGCATCACGGCTTGCGAGCGCTTGTTGGCGGGCACGGTCAGCGAGACGATCTCATCAAGATCGAGCGTGTCGAAGCCGAAGGCGAGGGCGGCCCGTGCCGCTTCGCTTGCATAGCCCTTGCCCCAATGGGCGCGCGTCAGTCGCCAACCGACTTCCACTGCGGGCGCAAAAGGCATGTCGGAGCCGACGCGGATAAGGCCGGTGAAACCAATGAACGGGTCGATGCCCGGAATTTCCAGCGCCCAAAAGCCGAACCCGTTGACCTCGATATAGGCTTTGAGTTTGGCAGCCTCCGCGTCGCTCTTTTCGCGCGCCGTGTTGGGCAGCAGATATTGCATGACTTTCGGGTCAGCGCTCATCGCCGCAAAGCCGTCAAAGTCGTCATTGCGCCAGGGGCGCAGGATCAGCCGGTCGGTCTTCAGCGTAACGGGTTTCATGGCGCGGTGATCCTCCGGTCGGGGGTGACAAACGAAAACGGCATGGACTGAATTGCCATGCCGCTCCGCTAGTCGCAACGATAAAACTCAGAACGTCGGTTTAATCACCACCGACCAGTCGCGCGTTGTGCCGGGAAAGCGTTCGGTGTTCTGGCCGTTCATCCAATTGGGATAATGCGGCGTCGGCTGGCTCACGGCGTCGATGGCGGCGAGGTCTTCCGGTGTCAGTTTCACGTCCACTGCGCCCAGATTGTCTTTGAGCTGTGCCTCATTTTTGACGCCGATGATGACAGTCGTCACATAAGACTTGTGCAACTGCCAGCCGAGCGCGACCTGCGCGACCGTCACGCCATGCTTCTGCGCGATACCCTGCAGCACGTCGATCACGTCGTAGGCCAGATCGACATCAACAGGCGGAAAGTTGAACTGTGTGCGGCGTCCTTCATTGGCGCGGCTGTTGCGTGAGAATTTGCCTGAGAGCACACCGCCTGCGAGCGGGCTCCATGTCATCAGGCCCACATTTTGGTCTTCCAGCAGGGGCACGATTTCATGCTCAAGATCGCGGCCCACGAGCGAATAGTAAGCCTGCAACGTGGCAAATTTCTCAAAACCTTCTTTGGCCGAAACGCCGAGGCCTTTCATGATTTGCCATGCGGCCCAATTAGACGTGCCGATATAACGCACTTTGCCGGAGCGAACGAGATCGTCCATGGCGCGCAGGGATTCTTCCATCGGCGTCACAGAGTCGAAGCCGTGGAACTGGTAGAGATCGATGTAATCCGTCCCGAGACGTTTCAGACTGTCTTCAACTTGCTGGTTGATGGCGGTGCGCGAAATGCCGACCTGATTGGCGCCCTTGCCCATACGACCGTGCACTTTGGTGGCGAGGATCACGTCCTTGCGTTTTGCGCCCAGTGCCTTGCCGGTGATGATTTCGCTTTCACCGACGGCATAGACATTCGCCGTATCGACAAAGTTGATACCTGCGTCCAGTGCTTGTCCGACAAGTGTGTCGGCGCCTTTCTGGTCAATCCCGCCCAGCACGCCATAAAGGCCGCCGGAGCCGCCGAAGGTCATGGTGCCGAGGCAGAGACGTGAAACGAATGTGCCGGTGTGGCCGAGCTGTTGATATTGCATGACGCGTTTCCTGTTTGCTTTGAAGGTTTGAGGACTAAAGGGCGATGGCGTCCCAACAGGCGCTGCGCACGCTGTCGAGATCATGTTTTGTGAGTGTGGTGAGGCCTGCGGTCACGCGGCGCACCAAAGCGTTGAGCGGGCCGGAGGTGAGGGCGAAAAGGATGCTCGGTGACAGAGGCTTGAACAGGCCTTCGCTGTAGCCATCCTCAAAAAATTTGGCGAGTTCGGGCGGGGCGACGGCGTGAATGGCCGCAGCGGCGTCTTTCAGGAAGGGCGAGAAGGCATATTGTTCGGTGAAGACGAACTGGCGCGGATGGCTCAGGCAATAGTCATAGGTGTTGATCCAGATGAGATCGAAGCGCTCGCGAACAGAGAGCCCGTCGCTGTAGCCCTTCAGCATGGCGTCATAGCGTTCCGTCTTCATATCCAGATAGAGCGCATGGATCAGCTCTTCCTTGCCCGCGAAATGCCGGTAGATCGTGCCGACAGGCAGGTCCGCCTGTTTCGCGAGTTTGGCCATCGAGGTGCCGTGGAACCCGTGATCGCTGAACAGCGTCAGCGCCGCCACCAATATCTGGCGGCGTTTGGTGGCATCTGTGGTTTTGTCTTCTGAATGAACGTTCATTCAGAATAGATGGGTGCGCTTGTCTGGGGGACAAGGGGTCATGGGGAGGAAAAGTTGGATTTTGTGAATGGCCCCTCAAATACCCGCCATGCGCGGGCTGACTCATCCTCCCCAACACTTTCATATTGGCTCAGCGCCTGCCGCCTGCCATGTAGAGGGCCCAACATAATCTGCAGAGTCCCTCCATGCCTGAACCCATCATGACCGCTGCCGAAGTCGGGGCTTATCTCGACGACGTGTTCCCTCAGGTGCGCGAAGGATCAACCATCATCGAGGCCGTCGGCCCCATGACGGCCACCTTGCGGCTGCCGTTCATGGAGCGGAACCTGCGCCCCGGCGGCACATTGTCCGGTCCGTCCATGATGGCGCTCGCTGACTATGCGATGTACGCCGTCATCCTTGCCCACATCGGCAAGGTGGCGCTTGCCGTCACGACCAATCTCAATATCAATTTTTTGCGCAAGCCTGAGCCCGCCGACATTGTGGCCGAGGCACGCCTGTTGAAACTCGGGCGGCGGCTTGCGGTCGGTGAGGTCACGATCACGCAAGCCGGTCTCGATGGTCCCGTCGCGCATGTCACCTCCACCTATTCAATCCCACCCAGAAATTGATGCTGCCTCAAAGAGACAAAACCATTCATCCGGACGGGGTGCCGCCCGCGCGCCGTTTCATGGCCATGCTCACCATCGGCCTCGGCATCACCATGGCTGTGCTCGACGGGTCGGTCGCCAATATCGCGCTGCCCACCATTGCGCGGGAGCTGGGTTCCACGCCCGCGCAATCCATCTGGGTGGTCAACGCCTATCAGCTCGTCATCGTTGTTTCACTACTGGCGCTGTCATCGCTGGGTGAAATCATCGGCTATGCGCGCATCTATTATGTCGGGCTGGTGATCTTCGGCGTTGCGTCCTTCGCTTGCGCCGTGTCGGATTCCCTGACCGCACTTGTGATCGCACGTGTCCTGCAAGGGGTAGGGGCCTCCTGTATCATGAGCGTCAATGCAGCGCTGGTGCGCTTCATCTATCCGCGCGCAATGCTCGGGCGAGGCATCGGTTTCATCGCGCTTGTTGTGGCCATGGCGGCAGCATCAGGGCCGACCATTGCGGCGGGCATTCTGTCTGTCGCCTCATGGCACTGGATTTTTGCCATCAACGTGCCGATCAGCATCGTCGCGGTAGCGGTCGCAGGCGCCTTGCCGCTCACCGCGCGTTCGTCGCACAAGTTTGACTGGCAGAGCGCGCTGCTCAGCGTGCTGGCCTTCGGCAGTTTCGTCATTGGTGTCGAGCAGCTTGGCCACGGGTTTCAGAACATCGTCTGGGTGGTCGCATGTTTCGCGCTCGCGCTCGTCAGCGGCACTCTGTTGGTGCGTCGCCAGCTCAATCGCTCCGCGCCCTTGTTGCCGGTCGATCTCCTGCGCATTCCCGTCTTTGCGCTCTCGATCCTCACCTCGGTCAGTTCCTTCTGCGCCCAGACGCTTGCCTTCGTCAGCTTGCCGTTCTTCTTTCAGGGGGTGTTGCAGCGGGGCGAGGTGGAGACCGGCCTGCTGATGACGCCTTGGCCTTTGGCTTTGGTTTTTGTTGCGCCGCTCGCGGGGCGGCTTGCCGATCGCTATCCGGCGGGGCTTTTGGGCGGCATCGGGCTAGCGGTCTTTGCCGGGGGCCTTGCGTCCCTTGCCATGCTGCCGGCTGACCCGACTTCGCTCGATATTGCCTGGCGGATGCTGATGGCCGGCGCGGGCTTTGGCCTCTTCCAGTCGCCCAACAATCGCACGATGCTTGCCGCCGCGCCGCCGGAGCGGACAGGCGGGGCCAGCGGCATGTTGGGAACCGCGCGCCTCACCGGCCAGACGCTGGGGGCGGCTCTTGTGGCCATGATTTTCAATTTGGCAGGGGGGGCGGAAGGCTCTCAGATGACACTCACTCTGGCGGCGGGTCTTGCCCTTCTCGGCATGGTCCTGAGCCTCATCCGCCTCACGCCTCGCGGCAAAGGGCCGGTATCGGCCTGAATTTTGCGGTAACATAATACCGCGTCCCTAAAGTACCGTTATAACAGGCTTTTTCTTGCCTTTAGCGTTGACAGAATGCGCGCCCTGCCTTAGACACGCGCCAACTCTGGACCTCTGACTTTTTATTGGGACGTTTCGCATGACCACCTATACCGCGAAAGCCGCCGAGATCGAAAAGAAGTGGATTGTGATCGACGCCGAAGGCGTCGTGGTTGGCCGCCTTGCGTCGTTCATCGCGAACCGACTGCGTGGCAAGCATAAGCCGACGTTCACACCGCATATGGACGACGGCGACCACGTGATTGTTGTCAACGCAGGCAAAGTTGCCTTCACTGGCAAGAAATACGACGACAAGCGCTACTACCGCCACACCGGTTATCCGGGCGGCATCAAAGAAACATCGCCCAAGCGTCTGCTTGAAGGCCGTTTCCCCGAGCGCGTCATCGAACTGGCCGTCAAGCGCATGATCTCGCGCGGCCCGCTCGCCCGCAAGCAGATGAGCAACCTGCACATTTACGCAGGCGCCGCTCACCCGCATGAAGCGCAGCAGCCCCAGCAAATCGACTTCGCGTCGAAGAACCGCAAGAATGTGAGGGCCGCATAATGTCCGAAATTCACACGCTCGAAGATCTCAAGGGCAGCGTCGTCGATGTTGCAGCGCCTGAACCCCGCGTTCAGAAGCTCGACAAATTCGGTCGCGCCTATGCCACAGGCAAGCGTAAGAACGCGGTCGCCCGCGTCTGGCTCAAGCCCGGTTCCGGCAAGATCCTCATCAACGGTCGCGAGCTTGGCGTCTATTTCGCCCGCCCCGTGCTCCGCATGATCCTCAACCAGCCGCTCGTTCTCGTGGCTCGTGAGAAGCAGTTCGACATCACCATCACCGTCGTCGGTGGCGGTCTGTCCGGCCAAGCCGGTGCCATCCGTCACGGTATCTCGCGCGCGCTGACCTATTACGAGCCCGATCTTCGTGGCGCGCTCAAAAAAGAAGGCTTCCTCACACGCGATAGCCGTGTGGTTGAACGTAAGAAATACGGCAAGGCCAAAGCCCGCCGTAGCTTCCAGTTCTCCAAGCGCTGATCGTTTTTTACGGTTACGATCAAGGGCGCTTCGGGAAATCGAAGCGCCCTTTTTCTATTCTGTCTTTTCTGTCTGTCTAAAGTTCGGAGCGCAAAATGGTCACGAGAGTTTTCATCGACGGCGAAGTCGGCACCACGGGTCTGCAAATCCGGGCGCGTCTTGATGGCCGCAGCGATCTCGAATTCATCCGGCTGGACGAAGCAAGCCGCAAGGAGGCCGCCGCGCGTAAAGAGGCGCTCAACGCCGCCGACATCGTGATCCTTTGCCTGCCCGATGATGCGGCCAGAGAAGCCGTGGCGCTCATCACCAATCCCGCGACGCGGGTCATCGATGCGTCCACTGCGCACCGGATCGCGCCCGGCTGGGTTTACGGCTTTCCTGAAATGGCAGCCGTCCAGCGTGAGATCATCGGCAAAGCCAAGCGGGTGACCAATCCGGGTTGCTATCCGACAGGTGCCATTGCGCTCATCCGGCCGCTCGCGCGCGCCGCGATGATCCCGGACAACTGGCCGATCTCCATCAATGCTGTGTCGGGATATTCCGGCGGCGGCAAGGCGATGATTGCCGAGTTTGAAGACGTCGCCTCGCCGAATTACACGAAGGATAATTTCCGTCTCTATGGTCTGGGGCTGGAGCACAAGCACGTTACCGAGATCGAGCAATATAGCCTACTCGCGCAGCGGCCTCTGTTTGCACCCGCCATCGGCCGCTATGCGCAGGGCATGCTGGTTGAAGTGCCGCTGCACCTCAATCTGTTGCCCGGCGCGCCGTCGCTCAAAATGGTGCATGAAACCATTGCCGCCGCTTATGAAGGCGAGCGTTTCGTCACGGTTGCCTCGCTCGAAGAATCCGCTGGCCTCAAGGGGCTTGATCCTGAAGGTCTCAACGGCACAAACAACCTCAAGCTGTTTGTCTTCGGCAGCGGGACGCACGGTCAGGCGCGTCTTGTGGCGCTGCTCGACAATCTCGGCAAGGGCGCGTCGGGACAGGTGGTTCAGTGCATGAATATCATGATCGGCGCGGATGAAGGTTTGGGTGTGGAGCTTTAATAAACGGTGTCGTCCCGGGACCTGGTCCCGGGACCCATCTCACCATGCATTTTGTTCTATGCGATGCCCCGCTCATACCAGCCGCGCGTTCCCTTTACGATGCGCACAACGCTGAGCATCACCGGCACCTCGACAAGCACGCCCACGACGGTTGCCAGCGCGGCACCTGAATTGAGTCCGAAGAGGCTGATGGCTGCCGCGACCGCCAATTCAAAAAAGTTGCTCGCACCAATGAGGGCCGCCGGTGCCGCCACGCACCAGGCCACGCCAAAGCGGCGGCTCAGCCAGTATGCAAGTCCGGCGTTCAGATAGACCTGTATGAGGATCGGCACAGCAATCAGCGCAATGACGAGCGGCTGTTTTAAAATTTGCTCGCCCTGAAAACCAAATAGCATCACCAGCGTCGCCAATAAGGCCAGTAACGACAGTGGCTGAAGAACCTGCTGCGTGCGCTGCAATGCATCTTGCCCGCGCATCAGGAGTGCGCGACGCCAGACCTGTGCCACGAGGACAGGCACGACGATGTAGAGAACAACCGAGAGGAGCAGTGTCGCCCATGGAACCGTAATCGACGCCACGCCCAGCAGAAGCCCGACCAGTGGCGCGAAGAGAAACACCATCAGAACGTCATTGAGAGCAACCTGGCTGAGCGTAAAGTTCGGGTCGCCGTCGCACAGGTTCGACCATACAAACACCATGGCCGTGCAGGGCGCGGCTGCAAGCAGGATGAGGCCTGCGATATAACTGGAAGATTGTCCTTCAGGCAGTAGCGATACAAACAGATAACCGAGGAACAGGGTTCCCAGCAGCGCCATCGAAAACGGTTTGACGGCCCAGTTGATAAACAGCGTGACGCCGACGCCGCGCCAGTGCTCGCGTACTTTGTACAAACTGCCAAAATCGATTTTGAGCAGCATCGGCACGATCATCAGCCAGATTAGTGCAGCCACCGGCAGATTGACGTTGGCGACCTCCGCTGAAGCGATCACGGAGAATACGCCCGGCAGCATGTGGCCGAGTGCAATGCCAACGAAAATGCACAAGCCGACCCATACAGACAAATATCGCTCGAAATTGCTCATGCGTGTCTCTCGGAATGAGCGAGCGCGTCGATCGACTTTTTGATCGCCATATTGTCGAGGCTGCGCAGAGGCAGAGAGGCGAAGAGATCAATGCGGCGGCGGATTTGCACGAACACGTCGGCGAATTTTTTGCGTGTCGCGTCCGGCGATCCGACAAAACTTGCCGGATCTTCAAACGGCCAATGGGCACTCATCGGATGTCCGGGCCAGACGGGGCAGACTTCGCCTGCCGCGTCGTCGCAAACGGTGAAGAGAAAATCCATATGCGGTGCGTCGGGCAGGGCGAATTCATCCCAGGATTTTGAACGCAGATAGTGTGTGGGAATATCCACCGAACTCAAAAGTTCGAGCGCATATGGATTGACCCGCCCCGCAGGGTGACTGCCTGCGCTGAAGGCGCGAAAGCGGTCACCCATTTTGGCATTCATATAGGCTTCAGCGAGGGCGCTGCGTGCCGAGTTGCCGGTGCAGAGAAACAGCACGTTAAAGATTTTGCCCTGATCGCTCATCATCAACCTACGCAGCAAGCCGATGAGGTAACGACCGTTTCAGATTTCTTGGCAACGGGTGTGGAGCACCCGCAGGCCGAGGCCTCGCCATTGGCATCGAGCTTCTCAAATTCCGGTCCGGTGCCGAATTCGTCCATCTGGTGAAACGTGTAGAAAGCTTCCCAGCGCACGCCATCGGGATCAGCCGTCCAGCTTTTTTCCGATTTGGCATAGCAGCAGGTCGTCACGCCTTCGGGCAGATAGGGCGCTTCGGCCTGTTTCATCCGGTCGAAAATCTCGCCGAGTTCGTCCTGATTTTCAGTTTGAATACCCGCGTGTGAAAAACCGATCTCGCCGGACTGATCCTCGACCACGAAATTGACGCGCGGATCATCGAGCATCCATTTCGCATAGCCGGGGCGGCGCACGGTGGGTTCCGCGCCGAACAGGGTTGAATAGAAGGCCATCGACTTTTCAAGGTCGGCCGTACCGAAACTCACATGCAATCTTTTCATCACGCACATTCCTTCTTTTTGCGTGTGCCCACGCTGCCGCAGGCACCTTTGCAGCAATCGTCCAACAGAAAATCTGTCAGCATGCTCATGGTGGAGAGGTTGGCTTTGTAAATGATCGAGCGCCCGTCGCGCCGCGCGATCACGAGATCGGCGTTGGCGAGTTCCTTCAGATGAAAGGAGAGCGTGGCAGGCGCGACACCCAGCTCCTCGCCGATTTCACCGGCGGCAAGACCGCCCGTGTCTTCCTTGACGGAATGGGCGCGTACCAGCGCGCGAAAGATCGACAGGCGGGTGTCTTGGGCGAGGGCGGCGAGCGCCCCTATGACGTTTTTGGTTTCCATATTTCTATAATTGTCGAAATATAGAATCGAGTCAAGAGGGGTGGTTTACATTTTTAGCAAAATGACGCCGCCCGCGACGACGCAGGCCGCCACGATGGCGCGGACCCCTAGGCCTTCTTTCAGCACATAGCCCGAAATCAACGCGCCGAAGATGACGCTTGTTTCGCGCAAGGCCGCGACAGGGCCGAGCGGCGTGATGCTCATGGCCCAGATCACCAGCCAATAGGCGATGAGTGAAATGAAACCGCCGCCTGCGCCATAGGCCCATGCTTTTTGCGGTTTCAACAATGCGGGTCCGCGCCGCCACAGCGCGATGGCGACAATGGAAATACCGTCGAGCGCGAAGAGCCAGACGACATAGGCCATCGGGCTTTCTGCTATGCGTCCGCCCAAGCCGTCGTTGAGCGTGTAAGCAGCGATGAAGCAGGATGTGCCGATGGCATAGAGCACCGCGCGGTGATCCTTGGCGACGCCCGCTTCGCCCTTGCGCCAGGCAAGGCTGATGATGCCGAGAATGATGACGGCGATGCCGAGTGTTGCGGTGAGTGGCAATTGTTCGCCGAGAAACAGAAAGCCGACAACCGTGACCATCGCGGGTGCCAGCCCGCGCGCCAGCGGATAGACCTGTCCCATGTCGCCATGCATATAGGCTTTGACGAGAAACACTTTGTAGCCCGTGTGCAGCACCAGCGAGAGCAGGATGATCTTCCATACCTCCCAGCTCGGCACAGGCACAAAGGGAAGCAGCGGCAACATCATCAGACTGCCGCTGCCCGCCACAAAGGCCATCATCGACAGCCGGTCGGCATTGGATTTCAGCAGCGCGTTCCACACGGCATGCAGCAACGCGGCGAGCAAAATGAGAAGCGTGATGGAGAGGGACAGGATGAACTCCGGGGCAGGGCACTCGTAAGCGTCAGACGCTACGCGCTCTGGCCGCGGATGCTAGCGGGCATTTTCGAGAGGCGCTTTGCGCGGTCTCTACGACTAGGCGCCCTTTACCAGCACATAAGACCCCGGTGCCTTCTCAAGCACCTTCAGCTTCCCGTCGCCGGGTTTGCGTGCCTTCACCATCTCGCCCGATTTCGGCGAGAGCCAGTTTTCCCAATGGTGCCACCAGGAGCCGGGGGTTTCGACTGCGCCTTCGAGCCATTCCTTGGCGGTTTCGGGGTGCGCGTCCGAGGTCCAGTACTGGTATTTGTGTGCGGCAGGCGGATTGATCACGCCTGCGATATGGCCGGAACCGGCAACAATGAATTTCACGTCGCCGCCGAACAGCCGTGTTGCTTTGTACACGGAGTTATAGGGTGCGATATGGTCTTCGCGGCTCGATTGCAGAAAGATCGGAATTTTGACTTTGCCGAGGTCGAGCTTTTCGCCACCAAGTTCCATCACGCCTTGTGAGAGATGATTGCGCAGATAACATTCGCGCAAATAGAACAGATGCATCTTGGCGGGCATGCGTGTCGCGTCGGCGTTCCAGTAGAGGAGGTCGAATGGCACAGGCTCGCGGCCTAGCAGGTAGTTGTTGACGACGTATGACCAGATCAGGTCGTTGGAGCGCAGCATGTTGAAGGTCGAGGCCATGCTCGATCCTTCGAGCAAGCCGCCGTGGGCTTCCATCTGGGCTTCGAGCTTGTTGATCTGTTCTTCATCGATGAAGACTTTCAGATCGCCCGCTTCGGTGAAGTCCACCTGTGTTGCAAAGAAGGTTGCCGATTTGATGCGGTCGTCGCCCTTGGCCGCCATATGGGCCAGGGTGGACGATAGCATCGTGCCGCCGATGCAATAGCCGATGCAGTTGACTTCGCGCTCGCCGGTGGCTTTTTCCACCGCGTCCAGCGCCGCGTAAGCGCCTTCAAACATATAGCTTTCGAAGGACTTCATCGACTGGCGTGCGTCGGGGTTGACCCAGCTCACGACAAAGACGGTGTAGCCTTGCGCGACCGCCCATTTGACGAAGGATTTTTCCGCCGTCAGGTCGAGGATATAATATTTGTTGATCCACGGCGGGAAGATCAGCAGCGGGCGCCGGTACACTTTGTCCGTGGACGGTTCATATTGCAGCAGCTGGATGAGGTCGTTCTGGAAGATGACCTTGCCGGGTGTCAGTGCAATGTTGCGGCCCACTTCAAAGGCCGTCATGTCGGTCTGCTGGATCTGGATTTTGCCGTGGCCGCGTTCCACGTCTTCCAGCAGATGCTGCATGCCCATGACGAGGTTTGCGCCGTTGCTTTGCAATGTGGTGCGCAACACTTCGGGGTTGGTCAGCAGAAAATTGGACGGCGAGAAAGCATCTGTGAACTGGCGTATGTAGAACTCGCCTTTTTTGCGTGTGTGTTCGTCCACGCCTTGGGTGTTCTGCACTTGCTGGTCGAGCCATTGGCTGGCGAGTAGATAGGTTTGCTTCAGCACGTCGAAGACGACGCGGTTTTGCCAGTCCGGGTCGCGGAAGCGTTTGTCGCCGCGCTTGGGTTGCGCGACCGGCTCTGTCGGTTTGCCCATCAGCCGGCGCGTCGTTGCCTGCAGCAGATCGATGTAGCCGTTCCAGAGTTGGCCCTGTGCTTCGATGAGGCGCCGCGGATCTTTGATATAGTGTGAGGCCACATCGAGAATGGTTTTGCCGATGCGTTTGGCGTCGCTCGCCACGCCGCCGAGGCCTTCGGAATCTTCGTTCTTTAGGAGAAGGCTCGCGGCTTTCTGGCCCAGCGATGCAGCCTGAATGAGATTGATCGCGAATGCGCCGAGTTCCGGCACGGGATAATTTTTGCCTTCGGACGCAACCGGTACAGCGGCGGCTGCGGCGGGCTTTGCTTCGGGCTTTACGGCTTTTTCTTTTTTCGCGGCCGGTTTTGCTTTTTTGGCTTTTGGCTTCGCTTTGGCCTTCGTCACCGTGGCCTTTTTGGCCTTGGGTTTTGGTACGGGAGCGGGGACTGACGGCGCGCCCACGTCGTTGGAGGGCGTGGTCATCTCCGGCATGTCATCGGGCACAAGCGAGATTTTCTGTGGCTTCGGCACGGCGTTTCCCTGGGTCCTGAGGCCGCTTGCACCGGCGAGGGGCGCGGCTTTCGATTTGTCTCTTAAGTCTATACTATACGCTCTGGCCCATAGGCCCATGAAAATGCAATAATATCGCCACGATCTTGGGATTGATTTGCGTGAGTGAAATGGCCGGAATCATCCTCCGGCTATCGGGACTGAACATCAGGACCGGACAATAGGAAATTGACTGTAATGTCTGAGCTGCCATCGAACGTCGCGTTATCTGCCCCGAAATCCGTCCGTCGCGCCTCTGCGGCTCTGGCGGCGGCGGTTCTTGTGGCAGGATTGAGCGCCTGTTCGGCGACGCCTGACGCGGTCAAACCCGGCATGATTTATGGTGAGACGGCGGCTGCCGAAACGCCGGAAGGCACCAAAGGTTTTCCGCAGCTCGCCGACACACCGGACAAGCGGCCCGATGCCACCAGCGTCAAGGACCAGAAAGCTATCGCCGACAGTCTGGCCGCTGACCGCAACACGGCGCGCGACAATGACGCGGCGCTGAAGAGCGGCACGGAGCCTCAGGCTGCCAAGCCGTCCGCCGCCGAGCAGAAGGCCGCGGCCTATGCTGCCGAAAATGAACCTGCGCCCAATCCGGTGGCTGTTGCCGCCGCTGCCGCCGTTCCTGCTGCGGCACCTGCGCCGTCTTATGTGGCTGCAGCCCCTCAGGCCGCGCCTGTCTCCAAGCCAGCGCCCGCACCTGTGGCTGCCGCTGCTCGCGCACCTGAGCCTGTTCCAGCTCGTGTCGCAGCCGCGCCTGCGCGTGCGCCGGAACCCGTTTTTGCGCCTGAACCCATCGCCGAAGCGGCAAAGCCCGCTCAGGCCCCGCGTGACATGATCGCCATGGCCGACACATCCGCTCCGTCGGAAAGTGCCGCGCCGGTGCTCGAAACCCGTGCACTCATCGTCAATGGCGTCATCCCCTTGCCGCCGCGCGGGGGCCACAAGACCTATGCGGAAGTGAAAGCGCAGCAGATCGGCGGCATTGATGAGGTGGATGAGCCAGCCGCCGCCGAAGAACCCGCCGCTAAAGCCGATGTCGAGGCGCCGGTCACAGCCGCACCGACTAAAAAGGTCATTGTGAAGCCGGTGGTGGGCACCGAGCCCTGATCGACTTCTCCGGCAACTCCGTAATCTCCTGCCCTGAACCCACGTTTTCAGCCCTTTTGACGTGGCCCGTTCTTTGGTTTGGCGTTATAAGGGCGCGTTCAGGGGGGCTTTTGCCTCCGTTTCAGGATTAGGCCATGAGCGAAGAATTTCATCGCATTAAGCGTTTGCCCCCGTATGTTTTCGAGAGCGTCAACAAGCTCAAGGCGAAAGCACGCGCCGAGGGCCGTGACATCATCGATTTCGGCATGGGCAATCCGGATATGCCGACGCCGCCGCACATCGTCGAAAAGATGATCGAGGCCGTGCGCGATCCCAAAACCCATCGCTATTCCTCCTCGCGCGGCATCCCCGGTCTGCGTAAGGCGCAGGCTGCCTATTACAAGCGCCGCTTCGGTGTGACGCTCAATCCCGAGACGGAAGTCATCGCCACGCTTGGTTCCAAGGAAGGTCTCGCCAATCTTGCGCAAGCCATCACCGCGCCGGGTGATGTCATTTTGTGTCCGAACCCGAGCTACCCGATCCACGCCTTCGGCTTCATCATTTCCGGTGCGGTCATCCGCTCTGTGCCGTTTGAGAGCCATGAAGGCTTCATGGACATGCTGGAACGCGGCGTGCGTCATTCGGTGCCAAAGCCCGTGGCTCTCGTTGTCAGCTATCCGTCAAACCCGACCGCACAGGTTGCGACGCTGGATTTCTACCGCGAGATCATCGCCTTCGCCGCCAAGCACGACATCTGGGTCATCTCCGATCTCGCCTATTCGGAAATCTATTTCGACGGCAACCCGCCGCCCTCCATCCTGCAGGTGCCGGGTGCCAAAGAGCGCGCGGTTGAATTCACGTCGCTGTCTAAGACCTACAACATGCCCGGTTGGCGCATGGGTTTTGCCGTGGGCAATGAGCGTCTCATCAATGCGCTTGGCCGTGTGAAATCCTATCTCGACTATGGTGCCTTCACGCCCATTCAGGTCGCAGCAACAGCCGCGCTCAACGGCCCGCAGGATTGCGTCGAAGAAATCCGCCAGACCTACAAGAGCCGCCGCGACGTGCTTGTGGACAGCATGGCGCGTTCGGGTTGGGACATTCCGAGCCCGCCAGCTTCCATGTTTGCTTGGTCGCCGATCCCGGAAAAATTCCGCCACCTCGGCTCGCTCGGCTTCTCGACATTGCTCATGGAGCAGGCCGACGTCGCCGTCGCGCCGGGCATCGGCTTTGGTGAATATGGCGACGGCCATGTCCGCATCGGCCTTGTCGAAAACGAACACCGCATCCGTCAGGCCGCGCGTGGCGTCAAACGAATGATGTCGAACGCCGACCAGATCCTTGCCGAATACGAAGAACGTGTCGGTATCAAAGGCAACAATGTTGTCGCGCATCCCACTACGACGAGAGCAGGCCGGACGTGAGCAAACCTTTATCGATTGGCGTCGCGGGCCTTGGCACCGTGGGCGTCGGCGTGGTCAAGATACTGGCCGAGCGGAAAGATTTTCTGACCGCCGCTTCAGGCCGCGCCATGAAACTCGTGGCCGTCAGCGCACGCAACAAAACCAAAGACCGTGGCATCGACATCTCCGGTGTGCGTTGGGAAGATGACGCGCGCGCTATGAGCAGTGCCGACGACATCGACGTTGTCGTCGAACTCATCGGCGGCTCGGACGGTATTGCGCGTGAGCTTGTCGAAACGGCGCTTTCCAATGGTAAGCATGTCGTCACCGCCAACAAGGCGCTCATTGCGCGTCATGGTGTGGCGCTTGCCCGTGTTGCTGAGCAGCGCGGCGTCGCTTTGAACTATGAAGCTGCCGTCGCCGGTGGCATCCCGATCATCAAGGCCTTGCGTGAAGGTCTTGCCGCCAACGAGATCACCTCGGTTGCAGGCATCCTCAACGGCACCTGCAATTACATTCTCACCGAGATGGAAGCGACAGGTCGCAGCTTTGAAGCTGTGCTGGCCGATGCACAGGCGCTGGGCTACGCCGAAGCTGATCCGAGCTTCGACGTCGGCGGCATCGACGCGGCGCACAAGCTTGCCATCCTCGCGAGCCTCGCTTTCGGTCAGGAAGTGTCCTTCGACAATGTTGAAGTCGAAGGCATCGAACGCATCACGGCGTCGGACATCGAATTTGCCAAGGACTTTGGCTACAAGATCAAATTGCTCGGCGTCGCCATGCGTGGTCCGGGTGGTGTCGAACAGCGCGTGCATCCGACCCTCGTGCCCGAAGGCACGCCGCTTGCCGCCGTGTCGGGCGTCTTTAACGCCGTTTCCATCGAAGGCGACCGCGTTGGTCAGCTCGTGCTCGAAGGGCGCGGGGCAGGTGAGGGGCCGACGGCCTCTGCTGTCTTGTCCGATCTTGTGGATATTGCGCGCGGCCTTGTCGTGCCGCCGTTCATTGTCCCGACCAGCCATTTGAAGCCTTCGGTCAAAGCCAAGTCTGACGCCAACAAGTCGGCCTATTATATTCGTTTCAATGCGGCAGACCGCGCCGGCAGCATCGCCGAAATCACGCGTGCGCTGGCCGATGCTCAGGTCTCGATCGAGCGCATCGTTCAGAGCAGCGAGCCGCGTGATGCGTCCACGGGTCGTTTGCCTGTGGTCTTCCTCACGCATGAGACTGAAGAAGGTTCGATGCGCAAGGCGCTCATACATTTATCAAAACACGAAGACGTGGCGGGCAAACCGCTCGTGGTACGGCTCGCAACGAGCGGTTCACGTTAAACTCCATAGAACTCCAAGCGTCCGACGAAGGAAATATCGATGGCTGAAAAACAAGGTTTGAGCAGAATGTTGACCCTGGAGGTGACACGTGTCACCGAGCGGGCGGCCATCCTTTCCTCCATGCTCGCAGGGCGTGGCGACGAGAAAGCTGCTGACCAAGCCGCAGTGGACGCCATGCGCACCGAGCTGAACAAGCTCGACATCGACGGCACCATCGTCATCGGCGAAGGCGAACGCGACGAAGCACCGATGCTCTACATTGGCGAAAAAGTTGGCACGGGCAAAGGCCCGAAAGTTGACATCGCGCTCGACCCGCTCGAAGGCACTACGCTCTGCGCCAAAGCCATGGCGAATTCGCTCGCCGTGCTCGCAATGGCAGAAGGCGGCACGCTGCTTCATGCGCCGGACACCTATATGGACAAGATCGCCATCGGCGGCGGCTATCCTGAAGGCACTATCGACCTTGATTGGACGCCGGAAGAAAACGTGCGCAGCTTGGCCAAAGCTAAAGGCGTTGAGCCGTCGCAGATCTGCGTCTGCATCCTCGACCGTCCCCGCCACGAAAAAATGATCGCCTCCGTCCGTGCCACCGGCGCGCGTGTCACGCTCATCACCGATGGCGACATCGCAGGCGTCATCTACACGACCGACCCGACAACAGGCATCGACATGTATATGGGCATCGGTGGCGCACCTGAAGGCGTGCTGGCAGCCGCCGCGCTCCGCTGCATCGGCGGCCAGATGCAGGGCCGTCTCGTGACAGACAGCGAAGACCAGAAAGCCCGCGCCGCCAAAATGGGCGTGAAGGATTTCAACAAAAAATACACGATGGAAGAAATGGCCTCCGGCGACGTCATCTTCGCCGCCACCGGCGTCACCGACGGCAACATCCTCGAAGGCATCCGCTATGTGCGCGGCGGCTTCACAACACACTCGGTCGTGATGCGCTCCAAGACGGGCACTGTGCGCTATGTGAAGGCAATGCACCCGGATATGGGTAAGTTCACGAAGGAATAAGCGAAGACCCTCGCCCAGCCCTCTCCCAGAGGGAGAGGGCTTAGAGTTTAGCACAACCTTCTCCCTCTCCTGTTGGGAGAGGGTCGGGGTGAGGGGCTTACCAAAGTTCCACTCCCGCGCCACCAAACACTCACACACTCTCCGCACACGCCGCCACTTTCGCCGTGGTTGCCTCATCACGCTTAGGTTCCGACGCCGTCAGAATTGGTGTTAGGATCACCAACGACCCTTTTCCTAAAAAAGACTGCCAAAGGCAAGAAACGTTGAACCACAAGCATTTCCTCGGTGTTGACCGCTCGCTCACGGGCCGCTCATGGGTGAGCCGCCTGTCAGATGATCGTGCGGCGCTGGCCATTGCGCAGCGCGAAGGTCTGCCGGAAATCATCGGTCGTGTGCTGGCCGGTCGCGGCATCGCGCCGGATGATGTCGCCGCCTATCTCGCGCCTTCGCTCAAGACCCTCTTGCCGGACCCGTCCGTGCTCAAGGATATGGACCGCGCTGCCAAACGCATCGGCGCGGCCATCATGGCGGGTGAGAAGGTTGCGGTTTTTGGAGATTATGACGTAGACGGAGCAACGTCGAGTGCCGTTTTGCAGCGGTTCTTCCGTAGCGTTGGCAGCGATCTGCGCATATATATCCCCGACCGTATCCGCGAAGGCTATGGCCCCAATGCGCCCGCGTTCATGACTTTGCGCGATGAAGGCATCCGCCTCATCATCACGGTGGATTGCGGCACCATGGCCCATCGCGTTTTGGGTGTCGCCGCGGATGCCGGGCTTGAGATTGTCGTCATCGACCATCATCAGGCCGAACCCTCGCTGCCGCCTGCCTTCGCGCTTGTTAATCCCAACCGGCTTGATGATGAGAGTGGCCTAGGGTCGCTCGCCGCTGTCGGCGTTGCGTTCCTGTTTGTGGTGGCGATCAATCGCGTGCTGCGCGAGGCGGGTTTTTACAGCGACCGCAAGGAGCCGGATCTGTTGTCGCTGCTTGATCTTGTGGCGCTCGGCACGGTTTGCGATGTGGTGCCGCTTGTCGGTCTCAACCGCGCGTTTGTTTCGCAAGGTCTTCGCGTCATGTTCAAGCGGGGAAATGTCGGGCTGGCGGCCCTCGGCGATGTGGCGCGGCTCGATGGCAAACCTGCTGCATATCATTTGGGATTTCTTTTGGGGCCACGCGTCAATGCCGGTGGTCGCGTCGGGCGATCCGATTTGGGTGCGCGGCTACTCACCACTGAGGATAAGGACGAAGCCGAGGCCATCGCGATGGAGCTTGATGTGCTGAATAAGGAACGTCAGGCCATCGAAGCAGACGTGTTGACCCTCGCCATGGAACAGCTCGAAAACCGACAGGAAACCACTCGAAAAAACGAGTTACCTAGTGTGGTCGTAGCGAGTGGCAAGGGGTGGCATCCGGGTGTCATCGGCATCGTCGCCGCCCGCCTCAAAGAGAAATACGAACGTCCCGCCGTCGTCATCGCCTTCGATGCCAAGGGGGAGGGTAAGGGCTCCGGCCGCTCGATTCAGGGTGTGGATTTGGGCCGCGCCGTCACCGCCGCGCTCGAAGCAGGCCATCTCGTCAATGGTGGTGGCCATGCAATGGCCGCCGGCATGACGCTTTCGGAAGACAAACTCGACGGTTTCGTCGCGTTTTTGAGCGAGCGTATCGCCGATGATGTGTCGGCGGCATCCGAATCACGTGCCCTGCGTCTCGACGGTGCCTTGTCGGGCCGAGGTGCCAGCCGCGAGCTTTACGAGATGCTGGAGCAGGCAGGACCTTACGGCGCAGGCAATCCCGAGCCGCGCTTCGCCGTGCCCTCCATGACCGTTGTGCACGCGGGCATCGTCGGCAAGAACCATGTCCGCTGCACCCTCATGGGCGAGGACGGAACACGGCTCAAAGCCATGGCTTTCCGCGCTTCTGACACGCCGCTGGGCAAAGCTTTGCTCGATCGCGGCACCGGTCCGGTACATGTCGCGGGGCGTCTCAAAGCCGATGATTGGCAGGGTCGGCGCGGCGTTCAGCTCAACATCGAGGACGCCGTTGCCACACGGGACGCCGTTCGCTGAAAACCTGTGCAGAAAAGGCGGTTTATCGCGCTGAACGGCCTTGTCAGACGGCTTTGCGCCCCTTATAAGCCCCGTCAGCGGTCTTCGGACCCAGCGCATTGTGCGCCCTTCGTCTATCGGTTAGGACGCCAGATTTTCATTCTGGAAAGAGGGGTTCGACTCCCCTAGGGCGTACCAGTGTTTTTCCTTTAAATTCAAAGCTTTAGGTCAAACTTCAATTTGATCTTTATGCTGAACGGTTAGCCACTTTTTGACTAACTTTGGAAATAGATGCTGGCTAACCTATTGCGCGCTACCGTTTCTCCCCAAAATATCAATCTGGATAGGCATTTCGCCTTGGTTTTGAAATAATTTCAAAATTGTTGTGTTGATCATCTGATCTCTTGAACAGGTCATTATCGACGAGGGCTATTGCCCTTCATTTCAGTGGGGCCTTGAGCCGGTGTCTGACATCCTCGACGTTTACTCTCGAAATGCCCGGCTGTATCCGGCTCTGCTTGTGTTGTTACCATTGGCTTTGGCGATTGCTGTTTTGTACCCATCTTTCTATACGGTGCTCGCTGGTTTTGTGGGGATTGCTGTTGCATGCGGGGTGACATTTTTTCTAGCGCAAGTCGCACGACAACGCGGCCGCAGGTTAGAAAAAGAATTGTTCGAGAAGTGGGGCGGCAAACCAACGGCGCTTTTGCTTTCTCATAAGCATACCACTATTGATCAGCATACGTTGCTTCGTTACCATACTTTTTTGGAAAGGCGAGTTCCCAACTGGGCTGCGCCAACAATTGAGTTTGAAGATTTGAATCCTATTGAGTCTGCATTGGTCTACGACAGCGCTGTGCGGTGGTTGTTGGGATTTACCCGAGACATAGAAAAGTATCCCTTGGTCTTTAAGGAAAATATTTCTTACGGGTTCCGGAGAAATCTATTGGGACTTAAATCTGTGGGTCTTTTTCTGTCTTTCTCTATTTTCTTGTCTGACGTGTCATTTTCTTTTTTTGCCATAGATCAGTCATTGGTAAGGGAATTCGTTGTTGCGCTTTCGTCTGGTCTTGCAGTTTTAATTTGGGTTTTTGTCATTGATGAAGATTGGGTTTTAGAATCTGCAAATGCTTATGGCAATGCGTTGTTGGAGGCTTGTGACAGAGCCGATTAAATGACTTTTGATTGGTTGCAATATGGACTTAAAGATTTTTAATGTTGAACACGGAGCGTGCGCGCTGCTCGAGGCAGATAATCGTGCGCGCATGATGATCGACTGTGGACACAATGCGAGTTTTGGTTGGCGACCCGGATCGTATTTGGTATCTCAAAATATTTTTAGATTAGAGATGTTGGCGATCACAAACTATGATGAAGATCATGTCAGTGGTATCGAAAATCTTTTTGACTCAGTTGATGTCACTTGGCTGAAACGAAACGTGTCGGTGAACGGAAAAACTCTAAAAAGCCTGAAATCGGAAGACGGAATGGGTGCCGGTATTGATCGTTTAGTTAGGGCGATTGATTATGAATTTACCGGATCAGTTGGGGGGGCACCGTATCCGACCTTCTCTGGGTTGGTAGAGTCGTCGTTTTCGAATAGTTATCCGACGTTTGATGACGAAAATAATTTAAGTTTAGTCCTACATCTGAATTGTCATGGAGTAGGTGTTTTGTTCACTGGCGATTTGGAGCGTGCGGGTTGGTTAGCTCTACTAGAGCGAGAGGATTTTCGTCGTGTTTTGAGGAATACAAACATTTTTGTGGCGTCGCATCATGGTCGGGCGAATGGTTGCTGTGAAGAAGTGTTCGAATATTGCGACCCAACATTTATCGTCATTTCTGATAAGGGCTATATGCACGAAACTCAGCAGACTTTGCCGTTTTATCGTCGGTTCGCGCGAGGCGGCTATTTTCGCGGGGAAAATCGCTTTGTTTTGACTACGAGAAATGATGGAGGAATTGGGTTCAATTTCTCGCCTACCAATTGGTATGCGTATTGATCGCAGTTGTGGGCTTCCTGACGGAGTTTTGTTTGTCGGCCTGACTTGTGTGTCGAATCTCTAGAAAAACCAATTTGGTTCTGTGACCATTGTCTGAATAGGCATTTGATTCTCAATGCTCGTTCTCTGTTCCAATGTGCAGGGCTAATTTTGCAAAACCGTATCAAGGAGTTGCGCAAAAGGCGCAATATGACAGTTGCTGAATTAGCCGACTTTGTTGGAACAACATCGGTGCATATGACTCGCCTTGAAAATGGTCAGCGCAGCTTGTCTCTCAATTGGATGAAGCGGATTTCTTCAGCGCTAATGTGCATTCCTGCAGAGTTGCTTCCTCCGGAAATGTACCAACCCGCGTTAACTGGCGCAGAGCAAAGTCTCTTAGCGTTCTATCGATCGCTTGATGATGAATGCCAAATACGTCTGCTAAAGGCGTTTCAAGCCTAT
>JAUSLL010000107.1 GCA_030649335.1 Parvibaculum sp.
TCTGCGTCGCCGAGCCTCGCGCGCGCCACGGGCTTCTCGCCCAGCGTGATCGAAGGCAGCCGCGGCAAGGCACTGAGCCGCGATTTGCAGCCTGTCCACCAGTCGCCCGATTCCATGACGCTCTCGGTCATGGGCCGGATCGCGGCGGGCACGCCCATTGAGGCGCTGCAGGAAGAAAGTCATCAGGTGAGCGTGCCGCTGACCATGCTTGGCAAAGGCGAGCATTACGCGCTTGAGGTCAAAGGCGACTCGATGATCGAGGCCGGTATTCTCGACGGTGACACCGTGCTGATCCAGCGCTGCGACGATGCGACGAGCGGCGATATTGTGGTGGCACTGGTTGATGACATGGAAGCGACGCTGAAACGTCTGCGTCGCAAAGGCGACTCGATTGCACTTGAAGCAGCAAACCCCGCTTACGAGACACGCATTTTCGGACCGGACCGCGTCAAGGTTCAGGGCAAGCTCGTCGGGCTGATGCGCCGCTACTGAGGCGCGGGCTTCACCGTCGTTGCGGCCTCTGCTTTCACCTTTTTGCGTGCTGTCGGTTTGCGCACCCAGGGCCGGTCGCCGCGCATGTCGAGTGCTGTCTGACGTTCCCAATTTTCAGGATTTGAGACCTCGCCTGCCGGAATGGTGAAGGCGATGGCACCGTTACGCCATAGATCGAAACGATCAACGACGAGACGGGATTTGCAGCTACGGCGCAGACTGCGCGGCATGCCAATGGATGTGACGATAACATCGGCGCGGGTGCAATCATCGCGCATGGCGTCGAGAGACGTCGGCAGGGCGACGAGGACGTTGCCTTCCGCACGCATGATGCAACCAAGAACATCACAGGTTCTGAATTCTTTCGATGCGGCTTCTTTTGGCGCGCGATGGTCGCCGTTGTGGCGGAGCCATGCTTCCGCCGTATAGGCCGGACGGGCCGACGAAAGCCTCAGCGTGTCATCAGCTCCGCGTAACGCCACGAGTTTGCCATCACGGTCGATGAGGAGCGCGGGCTTGGTGCCGCTGCTCCAGAACATCAGTCCCATGACAATCGGCAGCACACCGAAGAAGCGCCAGCGCCTGCGCCAGAGCGCCATCCACAATCCACCGAATGTGACGAGCACAAGCGCGGGCAAGGGCGCTGATGCAACGAGGCCTTCTGCCCCTTCCAGAGAGCTCACGAAATGCGCGACCGCGAGCATGACATCTATCCCCTGCCCCATGACCCAGAGTGCGGGACCGTCGAGGCCGAAGGGCATGAGCACCAGCGCCACAAGGGCTGCAGGCATGACAATGAAGCTCACGAGCGGCAGGGCCCCGAGATTGCCGACCATGCTGTAGGGCTCGATATTGTTGAAGTGAAAGGCTGAATAGGCCCCTGTTGCGAAACCGGCAACGGCCGTGGTGAAAGCGATGCCGAGAAAATGCCGTCCGGCATAACGCAACGGCGTAAGCCAACGCGAGCGCCTCGCCTCGCGGTTGGGCGCAAGAAGGTTCTGTACGAAGGGTGTTTCGTAAAAGGCGATGAGAGCCACCACGGCGGCAAAAGACATGTGGAAGCTGGCGCTCAGGAGGCTTTCAGGCTGCCACAAAAGAACGATCAAGGCGGCCAGCGCCACGTTCCACATACTAATGGCCGGACGGTCCAGCAGGATCGCGATGAACATGAGCCCGATCATCACATAGGCGCGCTGGGTGGCGACGCCTGCACCCGAAATGGCGAGGTAGAATGTGGCTCCGCCGAG
The DNA here is from genome assembly GCA_030649335.1 of Parvibaculum sp. GTDB lineage: Bacteria > Pseudomonadota > Alphaproteobacteria > Parvibaculales > Parvibaculaceae > Parvibaculum. The sequence continues at coordinate 1,740 of JAUSLL010000107.1, forward strand.
CGCGGCAGCTGCGGCCCATTTCTTGATCGGGTAGCGGAGCGCGAGATGTGCCGAGGCGGCCAAGCCTGCCCGCAAAAACCAGAACAACGAACCGGCAAAGAGAACCATGTGCAGGCCGGAAATCGACAAGACATGCGAGAGGCCTGCACGGCGCAAATCATCCACGGTCTTTTTCGGTATCGCCCGTTTCTCGCCGGTGATGAGAGCCGCGGCGACGGCACCAGCCGGTCCGCCGATGGTGTCGCGCACGCGGGCGGTGATCGCTGACCGCAGTCGTGCGATGCGGGTCGTGAGATCGTCGGGCGGCGGCGCGAGATGGTCCGGCGCGCTATAGGCAAAGCCGACGCCACCGATGCGCAGGAACCAGACCTGACGGGCGAAATCAAAACCTGCGGGCTCCACGGGATCGGGCGGCGGCATGAGGCGCGCGCGAAGGCGCAATGTTTCGCCGGGGGTCACTTCAACATTCTTGATGCGCATGGAGAGGCGGACACGCGCGGGCATTTCGTCGGCGCTCAGACGCTGCATGGTGAGCGGCGCGATGGTGAGAGTGAGCCCGCCTTTGTTGCTGACTTCCGACTGCAGCAGACGTCCCGTCAACGTGCCGCTCCACGGGGCTTGCAGCACCGGCGCGGCGGTGAGCGCGGTGCGTGAAGTAGCGGCGGCGAACCCGAGCAGAATGCAAAAGGTGGCCGCAGCGACAACCGCAAGCGAGGCCCATTGCGCGCCCCGCGCGGCATAAAGGGCAACGCCTGCGAGAACAAGCGCCGTGCCCGCGAGCCAGAGCGGCGGCTCGGCAGGCGCGGCGAAATAGAGCGCGCTGCCCGCGCCGACGAGCACCGGCGTCCAGAGAAACCAACGATCAGATTCGGCAAAAAAGGCAGCGCGCAGACCCGCAAGGGCCATTTGCCCGCTTGAAAGCAGAGCCGACGCGAAACGCCGCGCGGGCTCATCCAGGGCAGGCTCGCCCATGTTTTGGCTCTCGACAGTCAAAGGCGCACCAAACCTCGTCTTTTTTGAGCAAACAACACGGATTATGGCCTGCAAAATCACGCCAAATCCGGCCTTCGGGCTTACGCAGCGTCGCCGCAATGTGCTAGAAAATGTGACCCCCGCAGCGACCCAAGAAGCGCCATCCCAAAAACGGCGCATCCGGGTCAAAGCTTGCCAATAAAAATTCGTGTTGCCTATCAGTTTGGGCTCTTTTCGGGGCCCTCTTGTTCGGCTGAGATGTGGCCGGACGACCGGAGATTTGCCTAAAACTATGGCCGACCAGAAACAGATCATCACGCGCTTTGCGCCCTCGCCCACCGGCTTTCTGCATATCGGCGGTGGCCGCACCGCGCTGTTCAGCTGGCTCTATGCGCGCCGCCACAATGGCAAATTTCTGCTGCGTATCGAAGACACCGACCGCGAACGCTCAACCGAGCCCGCCATTGAGGCGATCTTTGAAGGCCTGCGCTGGCTCGGCCTCGAATGGGATGGCGACGTCACCTACCAGTTCGCCCAGCAAGCCCGTCACCGCGAAGTCGCTGACCAGCTGATGGCCACCGGTCACGCCTATCATTGCTACGCGAGCCCCGAAGAACTGGACGAAATGCGCGCCAAGGCGAAAGCCGAAGGCGGGCCGATGAAATATGACGGGCGCTGGCGCGATCGCCCTGCGTCTGACGCACCGGCGGGCGTGAAACCCGTGATCCGTTTTAAATCACCCAACGAGGGCGAGACGGTGGTGCGTGATCATGTGATGGGTGACGTGACATTCGCCAATGCGCAGCTCGACGATCTTATCATCGTGCGCAGCGACGGGACGCCGACTTACAACCTCTCGGTCGTGGTCGATGATCACGACATGGGCGTGACGCATATCATTCGTGGCGACGACCACCTGACCAATGCCGGACGGCAGAGCCAGATCTACAAGGCCATGGGCTGGGACGTGCCGGAATTTGCGCATGTGCCGCTGATCCACGGACCGGACGGTGCGAAGCTTTCCAAACGTCACGGGGCGCTGGGCGTTGAAGCCTATCGCGACCTCGGCTATTTGCCCGAAGCCATGCGCAACTATCTCGCGCGTTTGGGCTGGAGCCACGGCGATGATGAAATCTTCTCGACCGATCAGGCACTCGCCTGGTTCGACCTTGAGCACATCGGCCGTTCGCCTTCGCGCTTTGATTTCGCGAAGCTTGAAAACCTCAACGGTCACTACATCCGTGAGGCCGACGACACACGGCTGGCCGACGACACTATCGCGCTGATGACACGCATCGACGGCTGGAATGTCGATGCGGATTTCCGTTCCAAGCTGATCGCTTCAATGCCCGGCATCAAGGAACGCGCCAAGACGCTTCTGGAAATTGCCAAGGGCGCGGACTTCCTGCGCTCAGCGCGTCCGCTGGCGCTTGACGAGAAAGCCGCGAAGCTGCTCGACGGCGATACGAAGTCGCTGCTGGCGCGTCTGTTGCCGCGTCTTGAAGCGCGCAACGAATGGACCGCATCGGGCATCGAAGACGATGTGCGCGCCTTTGCGGAAGAAGAAGGCCAGAAGCTCGGCAAGATCGCGCAACCCTTGAGGGCGGCAGCCACCGGGCAGACAGTATCGCCACCCATTTTCGATGTGCTGGCCACGCTGGGCCGCGACGAAGCACTCGGCCGCATCAGAGATCAGGTGGCATGAATTCATGTGGCTGTCTCGTTAAGACACCACAGGTTATAGTATTTTCAATGAGGACGCGGGACGGGCTGATAGGTTCGGCGGACGACAGACGAGAGGACAGGTAGGCAAGCATGACGACAGTTGGAACCAAGGGGGGCGCAAAAAGCACCTCCACGCTCGCACTCGGTGGCAAAAATTTTGACCTGCCCGTCTATGGCGGCTCGATCGGCCCCAATGTGGTGGACGTCTCGAAACTTTACGGCCAGACGGGTCACTTCACCTATGACCCCGGCTTCACCTCGACCGCAAGCTGCGAAAGCCAGATCACCTATATTGATGGTGACGAAGGCGTGCTGCTCTATCGCGGCTATCCCATCGAACAGATTGCCGAACGAGGCAACTTTCTTGAGACCTGCTTTCTGCTGCTGAACGGCGAATTGCCCAAGCCCGACGAATTCAAAGAATTCGATCGCGCCATAACGAACCACACGATGGTTCATGAACAGATGCAGTTCTTCCTGCGTGGCTTCCGCCGCGACGCGCATCCCATGGCCATCATGTGTGGCATGGTCGGCGCTCTGTCGGCCTTCTACCATGACAGCACAGACATCAATGATCCTGTGCAGCGTATGATCGCCAGCCGCCGCCTGATCGCCAAGATTCCGACGCTGTCGGCCATGGCGTTCAAATATTCGGTGGGCCAGCCGGTCGTCTATCCGCGCAATGATCTGGGCTATGCCGAAAACTTCCTGCACATGTGCTTCTCGGTGCCTGCCGAGACGTACAAGGTCGATCCGATCCTCGCCCGCGCGATGGACCGCATCTTCATCCTGCATGCCGACCACGAACAAAACGCATCGACATCGACCGTGCGCCTTGCTGGTTCGTCGGGCGCGAACCCCTTTGCCTGCATTGCCGCCGGCATTGCCTGCCTCTGGGGCCCGGCACATGGCGGCGCCAATGAAGCGGCGCTCGAAATGCTCGCCGAAATCGGTTCGGTGGATCGCATTCCGGAATACATCAAGAAGGCCAAGGACAAAAACGATCCGTTCCGTCTGATGGGCTTCG
>JAUSLL010000130.1 GCA_030649335.1 Parvibaculum sp.
CCGTGTCGGCCCTCATCCATGCCGCCACCATGGTCACGGCAGGCGTCTTTCTCGTCGCCCGCTGCTCACCCATATTCGAGTTCTCGCCCACAGCGCTCACCTTCGTCACCTTCATCGGCGCGACCACGGCCATCTTCGCCGCCACGGTCGGCCTCGTGCAGAACGACATCAAACGCGTCATCGCCTATTCGACCTGCTCGCAGCTCGGTTACATGTTCGTGGCGCTGGGCGTCGGCGCTTACGAAGTGGCCATGTTCCACCTCTTCACACATGCCTTCTTCAAAGCGCTGCTGTTCTTAGGCTCCGGCTCCGTCATCCACGCGATGAGCAACGAGCAGGACATGCGCAAGATGGGCGGCCTCTACAAACTCATCCCCGCGACCTATGCGATGATGATCATCGGCACGCTCGCGCTCACAGGTTTCCCGCTCACAGCAGGTTACTTCTCCAAAGACGCCATCATCGAAGCGGCCTACGCGGGCCACAACCCGATGCACATGTACGCTTTCGGCATGACGGTCATCGCCGCGCTGCTGACGTCCTTTTATTCATGGCGTCTGATTTTCATGACGTTCCATGGGCGTCCGCGTGCCGACAAACACACGATGGACCATGTGCATGAATCGCCGCTGGTCATGCTGATCCCGCTGGTCATCCTCGCCATGGGTGCACTCGGCGCTGGCTATGTCTTCAAGCGTTTCTTCATCGGCGACGCGCATGAGAGCTTCTGGTCGGGAGCCATCTTCCGCTCGGCGGAAAACCACATCATGCACAACATGCACAATGTGCCGGACTGGGTGATCTACAGCCCCTTCGCCATGATGGTCTTCGGCTTTGCTATCGCTTGGTACTTCTATATCGCGCGTCCCGACTTCCCTGTCGGTCTCGCCCGCACCCACGACATGCTCTACAAGTTCCTGCTCAACAAATGGTACGTGGACGAGCTTTACGACTGGATCTTCGTCAAGCCGGCCTTCTGGCTCGGTCGCCTGTTCTGGAAGCAGGGTGACGGTCGCATCATCGATGGCATGGGTCCGGACGGTGTGTCCGCCCGCGTCATCGACATCACGCGCGGCGTGGTCCGTCTGCAAACCGGTTACGTCTATCACTACGCCTTCGCCATGCTGCTCGGTGTTGCGGGCCTGGCGACATACTTCATGCTCGGGGGCGTCCACTGATGGTCGACGGTTACATCCTTTCGCTCATCACCTTCCTGCCGCTCGTCGGCGCAGGGTTGATCCTTGTTTTGCAGGGTGACGAGAAAGCCGTGGCGCGCAACGCCCGCTGGTTCGCACTCTGGACCACGGTCATCACGTTTGCCTTGTCGTTCTACATGCTGCTCGGCTTCGACCCCTCCACGTCCTCGTTCCAGTTCGTGCAAAAAGCCGACTGGCTCGGCAGCACCATCAGCTATCACATGGGCGTCGATGGCATCTCGGTCATGTTCGTGGTCCTGACCACCTTCCTCATGCCCGCTTGCATCCTTGCCAGCTGGACCTCCATCGAGAAGCGCGTCCGCGAATATATGATCGCCTTCCTCGTGCTCGAAACCATGATGATCGGCGTCTTCTGCTCGCTCGATCTCGTGCTCTTCTACTTCTTCTTCGAAGCTGGCCTCATCCCGATGTTCCTCATCATCGGCATCTGGGGTGGTGCGCGCCGCATCTACGCGAGCTTCAAACTCTTCCTCTACACGCTGCTCGGCTCCGTTCTCATGCTGCTCGCCATCATGGCCATGTATTGGGACGCGGGCACGACCGACATCCCGACGCTGCTGGAGCATTCCTTCCCCGCAGGCATGCAGACTTGGCTCTGGCTGGCGTTCTTTGCCTCCTTTGCCGTCAAGATGCCCATGTGGCCGGTCCACACATGGTTGCCGGACGCCCACGTCGAAGCGCCGACCGCCGGTTCCGTCATCCTCGCGGGCATCTTGTTGAAAATGGGCGGCTACGGCTTCCTGCGTTTCTCGCTGCCCATGTTTCCCGTCGCCTCGGCTGATTTCGCACCGCTGGTGTTCGGCCTCAGCCTCATCGCCATCGTCTACACCTCGCTCGTTGCGCTGGTGCAGGAAGACATGAAGAAGCTGATTGCTTATTCGTCCGTCGCCCACATGGGCTTCGTCACTATGGGCATTTTCACCGGCACCACACAGGGCATCGAAGGCGGCATCTTCCAGATGCTGTCGCACGGCTGGGTCTCCGGCGCGCTCTTCCTCTGCGTCGGCGTGATTTACGACCGTATGCACACACGCGACATCTCGGCCTACGGCGGCCTCGTCACGCGTATGCCGCTCTATGCCGTTGTGTTCCTCATCTTCACGATGGCAAACGTCGGCCTGCCGGGCACGTCCGGTTTCGTCGGTGAATTCCTCACCCTCATCGGCGGCTTCAAAGCCAGCACATGGGTCGGTGCCATCGCCGCCACTGGCGTCATCCTCTCGGCGGCCTATGCCTTGTTCCTCTATCGCCGCGTCGTCTTCGGCGCGTTGGAAAAGGACTCGCTCAAAAACATCCTCGACCTCAACCGTCGCGAAATTCTCACTCTCGCGCCGCTGGTCGCCGCCACCATTGGTTTCGGCATCTATCCCGCGCCGATTTTCCACATCATGTCGGTGTCGGTCGAACACTTGATGGCTAATTACGCTGCCGCGCTTGCCGCCCATGAAGCGTCCGGCGCAGGCCATGCCGCGCTCGACGCCGTGCGCATGCTCGCTGCCCGCTAGGAAGATAGGAAGACGACAGGCTATGGAACACGCAAATCTTCTTCCGGCCTTCGGGCCCGCGATCCCGGAGATCGTCCTCGCCGCAGGCGCCATGCTGCTGCTCATGTATGGCGTTTTCCGCAAGGAAAGCCCGACCGCGCATGTCTCCTATGGCGTGGTGATCCTTTTCATCATCACAGGCTTCCTCGTCGCAGGGCAGGGGGATCTCACCACCACGACGTTCTCCGGTCAGTTCTCGGTCGATCCCTTCACGCGTTTCGTCAAGCTGCTCATCCTGCTCGGCGCGTCTGCCGCCGTCATCATGTCGCTCACCTTCATCCGCCGCGAAGGCATGGACCGTTTCGAGTT
>JAUSLL010000002.1 GCA_030649335.1 Parvibaculum sp.
TCCTTGACGCGGCTCATCAGCCGGTCCTGCGAAAAAGCCCGCACGCTGTCGCGGACCATGCGCTCGTCTTCGGTCAACTGACCGTCGAGCATGAGCGGGTCTTCCCAATTGAACGGGGCGAGCGGCGGATTGGCTTTGCCTTCGGGCTTTGCGGCGGCGTGCGACATGACGGACCTCACATAACGAATGATGGCCGCTGATATAGCAGGGCGGGGCGAATTCTAACAGCCCTCTCCGGCACCTGCGCGGAGCGGACAGGAAGGCTTATGAGCGGCTTTGAACTGCGTATTCCCCCAGTTCCCTCGACAGATGGTCAAACATCAGCCGCATCCTGAGGCTGGTTTTCAGGTCTTCATGCATCACGATCCAGACATCGAGCGGAAAGCTCACCTGGCCCGGCATCAGCGATTGCAGTTCAGGGTATTTTTTCGCCAATCCATATTGGCACATGCCGATGCCGAAACCCGCTTTCAGCGCTGCGAATTGCGCCAGATCACTGTCGGCGCGAAAAGAAAAGAGATCGCGCGAAAACTCCACGCCCAAATCGACATTTCGTCGAACTGACGGCTCTTTGTCATAGCCGATGATAGAATGCGCACGCAGCTCCTCAATGTTCGTCGGCGTGCCATGGACCTGAAGATAGTTCTGGTGCGCGTGCAATCCGATACTGAGTTCACCGACCTTCTTGGCGAGCAAAGCCGCTTGTGTCGGCCGGATCATGCGCACAGCAATGTCGGCTTCCCGTTGCAACAGGTCTTCGCTGCGATTGGACAGCATAAGTTCAATGACAATGCGGGGATGTTCCTCGCGGAAGCGCGCAAGGATCGCGGGCAGCACTTCTGTGCCGATCATCTCGCTCGCCGTGATCCGTACTGTGCCGCGGTCTTCTTCCGCCTCGCCCGAAGCTACCCGCCGGAGTGCCTCGGCGGCATTGGCCATGGCTTCCGCATGCGGCACCAACGCCAACGCGCCGTCGGTGGGGGTCAGCCCACCCTGACTGCGGGTGAAAAGCGCAAGGCCCAGCGCGCCTTCCAGCGCGTCGATATGACGGCCGACGGTGGGTTGTGTCAGGCCCAGTTGCCGCGCTGCCGCCGACAGGCTGCCCTCGCGGATCACCGCCAGCAGCGTTCGGTAATGTTCCCAGCCGGGTTCAATCTGTTTCATACAAAAAAGTATAGAGATTAGAGAAATTTCGGCAATTCTTATTCACGAATGAATAGACCATCTTCACCCTATCAAATCACGACAGGACAGGAGATCTCGCCCATGACCGTCAAAATGACCACAATTTCAGCCCCCGTTGCCCTCGTCATAGGAGCCACCGGCGGTATCGGCTCAGAAATCGCTCTGGCGCTCATGGCCCGCGGTTGGCGCATCAGGGCGCTCAACCGGTCTCCCGCCCGTGCTGCCAAAGCCTCACCCCGCCTCGGGGCCATTGAATGGGTCAAGGGCGATGCCCTGCGCACCGCCGATGTGGTCGCCGCCGCCAAAGGCGTGTCACTGGTCGTGCATGGTGCCAACCCGCCGCGCTACAAGAATTGGGCGGGCACAGCACTCCCCATGCTCGAAAGCTCCATTGCCGCCGCCAAAGCTGCGGGTGCACGTCTGCTCTTTCCGGGCACAGTTTACAATTTCGACGCCGCCGCCCATTCGCTCATCAGCGAAACCACGCCGCAAGTGCCCCGCACCCGCAAAGGTGCGATCCGCGTGGCGATGGAAAACCGCCTCGCCGAAGCCTCGCGCGACGGTTTGAAAGTGTTGATCGTCCGCGCCGGTGATTTTTTCGGGCCGCAGGGCGGCAGCAGCTGGTTCAGTCAGGGCCTCGTCAAACCGGGCAAGCCTCTTCGCAGCGTTTGCTATCCGGGTACACATAGGGTCGGCCACGCCTGGGCCTTCCTGCCTGACCTCGCCGAAACTTTCGCCCGCCTTGTTGAGCGCGAAAGCGATCTTGAGGCCTTCGAGGTCTTCCACTTCGGTGGTCACTGGTTCGACCACGGCGTCGATATTGCCCGCGCCACGGTGCGTGTCGCCGGTGTGCCCGATGCGCCCATTACCCGTATGCCGTGGTTTGCGGTCTATCTCATCGCGCCGTTTAACGAGACCATGCGCGAAATGCTGGAGATGCGTTACCTCTGGAAAATACCACTACGTCTCGACAATGCCAAGCTCGTTTCCTTTCTCGGCAGCGAACCCCACACGCCGCTCGATCAGGCCTTGCGCGTCACGCTGACCGGTCTCGGCTGTCTCCCTTCAGCCAAATCCACTATCGCCCCCGCACTTGCTCTCACAGGAAAGGCTTAATCCCATGTGGCCCAAAGAAATCCGTACCCGCGCCGAACATTTGACCCTGCTGGTCATCCTTTCAATCATGGCGAGCTATGCCGGCGCCTTCGCCCTCGGTGTGACGCGCTTCGTGGCATAAAAAAACGTCATGCGCGGAGCATCCGCGCATGACGTCATTTCGTTGGCATTGCGAGGGAACTAAGCAGGCATCCGTGCCGCAAATTCCTTACACGCCTGTGCGTATTCCGCCTTCAGCCGCGCAATCAATTCGCCCGCAGGCGGTGCATCCGTGATCTGGCCGATACCCTGACCCGAACCCCAGATGTCTTTCCACGCCTTCTGCTTCATGTTGCCACCCGAACCGAAATTCATTTTCGATTTATCAGCCGCAGGCAGATTGTGCGGATCAAGACCCGCCGCTGCCACAGACGGTGCGAGATAGTTACCGTGCACGCCGGTAAAGAGGTTGGTGTAAACAATATCGTCGGCGGCATAGTCGATCAGGCTCTTTTTGTAAGCCTCATCCGCATTGCCTTCCGCCGTTGCCACAAAGCGGGTGCCCATATAGGCAAGGTCCGCGCCCAGCGCCAAAGTCGAGGCGATGCCATAGCCATCAGACAGCGCGCCCGACAGAATGACTGTGCCCTTGAACCATTGCTTCACTTCACGCACCAGCGCAAAGGGCGACAACGTGCCTGCGTGACCACCCGCACCGGCGCAAACGAGGATCAACCCGTCCACGCCTTGTTCGGCTGCCTTCTTGGCGTGTTTCACGTTGATGACGTCGTGGAACACAACGCCGCCGTAGGAATGGGCTGCGTCCACGACTTCTTTGGGCGGGCGCAGGCTCGTGATGATGATCGGTACTTCCTGACGTGTGCAAACTTCAATGTCATGCGCGAGACGGTCGTTCGATGCATGGCAGATCTGGTTCACGGCGAAGGGCGCAACCTTCTTGTCAGGGTTTGCTGCCTGATATTCGGCAAGTTCCGTCTTGATACGGACGATCCACTCTTCCAGCACATGTGCGGGGCGCGCGTTGAGGGCAGGGAAGGAGCCGACAATACCCGCCTTGCATTGTGCAATGACGAGATCAGGTCCCGACACGATGAACAGCGGCGAACCGATGAGGGGAATTTCGAGATGGCCTTCAAGGCAAGCGGGCAATGGCATGGTGTTCTCCGGTAAAATTTCTGGACGCGACTATGGACCTAAAATGGTCTGTGTGCCTGTGCGCCTGCTTCAATTTGACTGTTCGTTGTTGAACAGAAAGGCTGTTCAACTTTTGCCTAGCGTCCGGTCAATTTGGTGCGGTCGCTCTTGGCTTTTGCCATGATAAAATCCATCACCGCGCGCACGGGCGGTGTGTCCTTGAGGTCGGGATGTGCCAGCAGCCACATGTCGGTGGTGCTGAAAAGTTTCTCCGGCGAAATGCGCAGAAGCTGCGGATAGGAATCTCCCGTCATGCAGGTCAGCGCCCCGATGCCCGTGCCTGCCAGCACCGCATGCACAGTGTCGATCTGCGATGAAAAGCGAAAATGCGTCGGCGTATCGCGCGTCACATGCGCCGACCAGCGCGAGAATTCCGCCTGCGACGACGATCCCGCAAAACCCAGAATGACATGCCCCGCCCATTCCTCGCGCTTGCTCGGCAGCCCGTGCTTCTCGGCATAGTCCTTCGACGCATAAAAGGCGACGCCAAGCCGCCCGATCTTGCGCCCCACAAGGTTTTCTTCGCCGGGGCCATAAAGCCGCACGACAATGTCTGCCTCGCGCCGGCGCACGCTGGCGGGCCAGCTTTCCGTCACGAATTCAAGTTCGAGTTCGGGATATTGCTGATGGAATTCAGTGAGGTGTGGCACCAGCCATTGCCCCGCGATCCCCGGCGGCACTGAAATGCGCACCGTGCCGCGCGGCTCGCCGTCTTCGGCCAGCGCCGCGCGTGTGGCGCGTTCCGCTGCCGTCGCCATGGGCTCAACCTCGGCCCGCAGTCTTTCGCCAGCCGCAGTCAGCGCATAACCGATGGGTTCGCGGATAAAAAGCTTCGCGCCCAGTTCTTTTTCAAGTGCTGCAACGTGCCGCCCGACAGTCGCATGGCTCAGCTTGAGCTTACGCCCTGCGCCCGACAAGCTTGCCGTTTCAGCAACAGCCAGAAAAATCCTGAAGGCGTCCCAGCCAGCCGCGCTGTGCAGCCCGCCGCCCGTCTCGCTTGTGCCCGCGGTGCGCGCGCTCAAAATGTCCCGTTGTTCAGCATTGAACAAAGCCCCCGTTTGTTTCTGAGCGCAAGATGGTCTTCTTGCGGGCCGATTTCAAGCCTCGGCACAGGGAATTACCTGACGCAGGGGAAGTCTCGGGTGCTGTTTCCCGCACGATCCGGCCTGCCAAACCCCGTCATTTGCTGCTAGAAATGCGGCAACAAACGAACATCAGGGAGAAGCACAATGATTAAAACCAGATTCACGGAAATGTTCGGCGTCGATCACCCGATCGTCCAGGGCGGTATGCAATGGGTCGGCCGTGCCGAACTTGTGGCCGCTGTCGCCAATGCAGGCGCCCTCGGCTTCATCACGGCGCTGACCCAGTCGACGCCTGAAGAGCTGACCAAAGAGATCGCGCGTTGCCGCGATCTCACCGACAAGCCCTTCGGTGTAAACCTCACGATCCTGCCCGCGCTCACCCCGCCGCCTTATGCAGAATACCGTGCCGCCATCATCGAGAGTGGCGTGAAGATCGTCGAAACAGCGGGCTACAAACCGCAGGAACATGTCGACGATTTCAAAAAGCACGGCGTCAAAGTCATCCACAAATGCACAGCCGTCCGTCACGCGGCGTCGGCTGAACGCATGGGCGTCGATGCCATCTCCATCGACGGCTTTGAATGCGCAGGCCACCCCGGCGAAGACGACATTCCGGGCCTGATCCTCATTCCCGCCGCCGCTGACAAGATCAAGATCCCGATGATCGCCTCGGGCGGCTTCGGTGATGCGCGCGGCCTCGTGGCAGCTTTGGCGCTCGGTGCCGAAGGCGTCAACATGGGCACGCGTTTCATGTGCACGGTCGAAAGCCCGATCCATCAGAAGGTGAAAGAGCAGATCGTCGCCAATGACGAACGCGCCACCGACCTCATCTTCCGCACATTGCACAACACCGCCCGCGTCGCGCGCAACGCCGTGTCACAGGAAGTTGTCGCCATCGAAAAGAAGGGCGGCGCAACCATCGACGATGTACGCCATCTGGTCGCCGGTGCGCGCGGCAAGGTCGTCTACGAAGCTGGTGATCCTGATCACGGCATCTGGTCGGCTGGCATGGTGCAGGGCCTCATCCACGACATCCCGACATGCAAAGAACTCGTCACCCGCATGATCGCCGAAGCCGAAGCTCTCATCGCCCAGCGCCTCAACCGCATGACCGGCATGGTCAGCTCGAAAGCCGCTGAATAATTTTACCTGCTGTACAAAACGAAAGGCACGCCCTCACAGGCGTGCCTTTTTGTTTCGTCGATGCGTGCCCTCAGGCTCGCTTCATCTCAATGGCTTCTTTCGGCATGGGCGAGCGCCCGTGGCGCACTTCCAGCACATGGCCGATCTCGAGGATCAACTCGCGGTGGTCGATGGGCTTGGGGATATAGCCGTTCGCACCCATTTCGGTGTAGCGCTTATTGTCAGGTCCCAGCGAATCCGCGGTGAGCGCAATCACCGGCACGTCGCGCATCGGCGATCCTTCCATGCGCATGCGGGCGAGCACTTCCGGCCCGTCCATCACCGGCATATGCATGTCGAGCAACACAAGATCGAAGACACGGGCCTGCATCGCGCGCAGCGCGTCGGCCCCGTCCACAGCTTCAATCACTTCAATGCCCAGCGGCTCAAGAAACATCCGCGCCACTTTGCGGTTCAGCGGATGGTCATCGACCAGCAACACAGCAAGGCCCCGCGCCCAGCGCGTACCGCCGGTCTGGTCCACATCCGTGCTTTCGGGCGCATCTTCGACATGCGCACCCTCACAGGTGCGGAAGGTGAGGGTGAAGGTCGAGCCCTGACCTTCTTCGCTCGTCACAATGATATCGCCGCCCATGAGGCGTGCCAGTTTCTGGCTGATTGAAAGACCGAGGCCCGTACCGCCATATTGCCGCGATGTCGAGGCGTCAGCCTGAGTAAAGGGTGCAAAGAGTTTTTCCACCGTTTCAGCATTCATGCCGAGGCCGGTATCGCTGATCGACAAGCTCGCTTCGAGCACACCGTCGCCCACAGGCACGACGCGGGCGGTAATCGTCACGGTGCCGCGTGCGGTAAATTTGATAGCGTTCGACACGAGGTTCGACACGCATTGGCGCACGCGGATCGGATCGAAGCGCAGATAGCTCACCATGTCGGGATCAATATCGAGCACAAGATCGAGACCCTTTTCGGCAGCGCGCGGGGCCCATAGTTTGTTGAGGCGGCGCAGCAGATGATCGAGGTTATTGTCGATCGGCGAAATGTCAAAACGTCCCGCTTCGATTTTCGACAGGTCGAGAACGTCATTCAAAATGGCCATCAGCGTTTTGCCGCTGTCGAGAATGGTCTCGATATGGTCGCGCTGCTCGTCGCTCAGATCGGTCGAGGCGAGCAATTGCGTCATGCCCAGAATACCGTTCAGCGGCGTGCGGATTTCATGGCTCATATTGGCGAGGAAAGCGGATTTGGCTTCGCTGGCGGCAACTGCCTGTTTGCGCAGCCGCTTCAATTCGCGTTCGCGTTCACGCAAGGCCGTCACATCGGCGCCTACGGCTACCCATCCGCCGAAGGACAGTGGCAGTTCGACGACCTGCATGACCGTGCCATGCGCAGTCTTCACTTCGACGTGTTCGCCGCGTTCAAGCGCCGACACGATATTGTCGGAAGCCGCATAAGCCGCCTCGTGGTCGAGGTCGGGCCGGAGGTCTTTGACGCTTTCACAGATGGCGTCGCGATAGCTCAGTCCGTTGCGCAAGCCCAGATTGGTGATCGGAAAGTCGCGCTCGTTCTGCTCATTGGTGAGCAGAATTTCGTGGTTCGGCCCATAGATGATGAACCCGCCCGGCAGGCGGTCCACGGCTTCCTGAACAATAGCAGCCATTTCCGGCCCGCTGATTGGCTTTTCTGTCATCCCAAATCCTCTGGCCGCCCTGCAGCTGTCCCCACAGCGCGAAGTAGCGTCCCCGATTTGCTTGTAACAAAACTTACTTAATCCAAGATGAAGCAAATCATCTAGGGTGATTCTGGATTTTTATATCTAAGTATTTGTATTTAAATGGTTTTATTGGTTAGAAAAAGCCGTGCCATTAATCATCCGGATTTGCCCGTAGCCCGTTTCTATGACGCCCTTTTCGGTCAAATCCTTAAGTACGCGGTTCACTGTTTTCCTCGACAGGCCGGTCAGTTCCGCCAGTTCCTCCTGTGTTAGCCGAACAGGCGCGCTCCCCTCCGGCGCGTCGCCCGACATGCCGGACAAATACATGGCGACGCGATCGCTTGGGGCCCCGCGCGCGTTGGTCACCATGCCGCGTGTCGCAGCCACAAGCTGTTCGGAGGCCAGTTCAGCGAAATGCAGCCAGAGGTCGGGCTGGGCCCGCGCAATCGTCTCGATCCGCGCCTCGGCAATATAGAAAAGCCGCGCCTCGTTGCGCACGACGGCGCTCACCAGCCGCCGCTTGCCCACCAGCCGTCCCGCATAGCCAAAGATCGTCCCCGGCCCCACAATATTGGAGAGCGCATATTCGCCATCCGGCATCTGGACATAAATGTTCACCGTGCCCGATATGACGCCATAGAGCCCGTAGGCGTCGTCGCCCGCCTCGTAGAGGCGTCGGCCAGCTTCGGCATGGACCGAGATCGCCGCCGCGCTCAGCGCTTCCTGCAGGCGGTGAGGCTGGCGGCGGAACCAGAGGTTGCGCGCAAAGGCGTTGGACACTTCAGCGCGGGCGGGGTCAAAGGGCGTGGCCATGATTTTCTCAAATTGTAACTTTAGTTACATTCTAGATGCGATCCGTGATTATTCTCAACACCAAATAGGCGGCGACGATGATCGCCCGCGACCTCTTGGGAGAGAGAACACATGAGCCATATCGAAGTGCGCAAAATGACCGGCGGCTGCGGTGCCGAAGTGTTGGGCGTCAATCTCGCCAATCTCAGCAATTCCGACATGGAAGCCGTGCGTCAGGCCTATGTCGATCACGGCGTGATTTTCTTCCGCGATCAGTCGATCACGCCGGAAGAACACATCGCCTTTGCGCGCCGTTGGGGCGACATCGTTATCAATCGATATTTCCCCGCCGATCAGACTTATCCAGAAATCGCCGAAGTGCGGAAAGAAAAGGCCCAGACCGTCAATATCGGCGGTGGTTGGCATACAGATCATTCTTATGATCCCGATCCAGCCATGGGCTCAATCCTTGTGGCCCGCCAATTGCCCGAAACGGGCGGCGACACCATGTTTGCGTCCATGTATGCCGCCTATGATGCCCTCTCGCCGGGCCTCAAGAAAACGCTTGAAGGCATGCGCGCCATGCATAGCGCCATGAAAGCATTTGGTGCCAGCGGTTACTATCAAGGCGGCGACCAGAGCAAAATGAAGGTCGAGAACGAGATGAAGGAAGTCTCTCATCCCGTCATCGTCACGCATCCCGAAAGTGGCCGCAAAGCGCTCTATGTGAATCTTGCCTTCACCACACGTTTTGAAGGCTGGACGGTCCAAGAAAGCGCGCCGCTCCTCAATTATCTCATCCAGCACGGCTCAAGCCCAGAATTTGCCTGCCGTTTTCAATGGGCCGAAGGTTCCATAGCATTTTGGGATAATCGCGCGACATGGCACTATGCCATCAACGATTATCACGGCCAGCA
The DNA here is from genome assembly GCA_030649335.1 of Parvibaculum sp. Classification (GTDB taxonomy): domain Bacteria; phylum Pseudomonadota; class Alphaproteobacteria; order Parvibaculales; family Parvibaculaceae; genus Parvibaculum. The sequence goes on from JAUSLL010000002.1 coordinate 9,144, forward strand.
GCGGCTCATGCACCGCATCACTGTCAAAGGTGTGCCACTTGGCTGAATGAAAGGGCAGGGACACCATGAGCGAAGCGGCGATTAAAACCGGATCCATTCATGTGGCCCCCAACCCGTCAGGCTTCGGCGCGGAGATCACAGGTCTCGACATCTCCGCGCCGCTGCCGCCCGCCACGCTCGCCGCCGTCCGGCAGGCATGGGCCGATCACGCTGTCATCTGGTTTCCCGACCAGCCGCTCACGCATGATGAGCTTGAAGCTTTCACACTCCAGATCGGCCCTTTCGGTTTTGATCCTTTCATCAAACCGATGGAAGGTCGTCCGCATATTCTGGAACTGCGCCGCGAGCCGAACGAGACCGCGCGCAATTTCGGCGCGGGCTGGCATTCCGACTGGAGCTTTCAGGACGAGCCGCCCGCCGGCACCATCCTCCATTCAAAAGTAACGCCCCCTGTCGGCGGCGACACGCTCTATGCCGATTGCACAGCAGCGTGGAATGCGCTTTCACCCGTCATGCAAAAAATGCTCGACGGTCTCACCGCCATCCACTCTGCAGCGCTTCCCTATGGCACCAAAGGCCTCTTTGCCCACGAGCAGGCAGGCGGCGGCGACCGTACTATGGAGATCATTGTCAGCCCCGAGGCCGACAAGACCTATCCGCATCCCTTGGTGCGCACGCACCCCGTCACGGGCCGCAAAGCGCTATACGTGAGCCCCGTTTACACCGTCGGCATCGAAGGCATGACGCCGGAAGAATCCTTCACGCTGCTGAGTTTTCTCTACGAGCACATGACGCAGGAAAAGTTTGTCTACCGTCACAAGTGGCGCGAGAACATGCTGACCCTCTGGGACAACCGCAGCACGCTGCACTACGCCGACGGCGGTTACGATGGCCATCTCCGCGTCATGCACCGCACGACAGTGGCAGGCGACCGGCCTCGCTAAGGCCTACCGCAAAAACAGCAGCAACAGCAGCCCGCCGATCACCAGCGCAATACCGGTGAGTTCCAGCTGTTCCGTCTTTTCCTTAAACAGAAAATGCGATGATGCGAAAGTGAACACGAGTTCGATCTGGCCGAGAGCGCGCACATAGGCGGCATTTTCAATCGTCATGGCCGTGAACCAGCCCACCGACGCCAGCGCCCCCGCGATACCGACAAGAAGGCTCACCTTCCACGCTTTCGCCGTTTTTACAATCTGGTCCGGCTCGCGCCACGCGAGCCATGCGCCCATCAGCACGGTCTGGATCACCAACACGGTAACGAGTGTATAAGCGGCTGAAATGAAAACGCCGTCTGCATCAAGTGACAGTGACGCTGCGCGATAGCACACAGCCGAAATCCCGAACCCCGCGCCGGTGCCGATGCCCATCAGCGTCGGCTTCTCGCTCAGCGAGCGCGCGAAATTCACAAGCGTCAGATGCGACTTCGCCATCGAAATAGCCACGACACCGACAAAACTCACAAGGATAGCCGCCACCGCGCCAAGGCTCGGATGGTCGCCGAGCACGATGATGCCGAAGAGGGCCGCCTGCACCGTTTCAGTTTTGGAATAGGTCGTGCCGACCGCGAAGTTGCGATAGGCAAACAAAGCCACCAGCAAAAACGTCCCGATGATCTGCGTGATGCCGCCAATCAGGCAATAGACGAGAAACATCGCGTTGGGCGAGGGCAGCGCGTAGCCGCCGAGCATATGCAGGCCCAGCAGATAGATCACTGCAATCGGTAGCCCGAACGAAAACCGCACATAGGTTGCCGCCGCCGCCGACAACTGGCCGGAAAGCTGCTTCTGCCACGTCGAACGCAGGTTCTGCAAAAACGCTGCGGCGATGGTGATGGGAATCCAGAGGGGCATGGCGATACTTTGAGAAAAATACCCATTCCCCCATCTGTCATGCGCGGGCTTGACCCGCGTATCCACGTCTTTGCTTCAACCAGCAAAAAGACCTGGATGGCCGGGTCAAGCCCGGCCATGACGATGAAAGGTCAGGTGAAGAGCGTAAAACCTAATCCCCGATCGCCGCGTAAACCAGCTGGCTCAACTGCGGACGCAGCGGATAGGTCGATGACGGATATAGCTGCGTCATCAAAATCGTCACCATGTCTTCTTCGGGATCAATCCAGAAGTAGGTCGATGCTGCACCGCCCCACGAATAATTGCCGGGGCTGCCAATCGACTGTGCTTCGGCAGGGTCGATCACCACAGCAAAGCCGAGGCCGAAGCCCGTGCCTTCGGCGGCAAGTTCGCTGAAGGCTGACGAGGACATTTCCTTCATCGTCTTGTCGCCGGGCAGATGGTTCATGCGCATGAATTCGATGGTCTTGCGGCTGATAAAGCGGTGCCCGTCAAATTCGCCGCCGTTGAGCAGCATCTGGCAGAAACGCCAATAGTCGGTCATGGTCGAGACAAGCCCGCCGCCGCCCGAGAGAAAGCTCGGCGCTTTGGCATAAGTGCTTGTTGCATCGCCCTTGTCCATCAGGCCTTCTTTGCGCGTGACGGGGTTCTTGAAATAATTGCTGGCAAAGCGCGGCAGCTTTTCGGCGGGCACGTGGAAGCCCGTGTCCACCATGCCAAGCGGCTTGAAAATGCGCGTCGCGTAAAATTCGTCAAGCGACATGCCCGACAGAATTTCAACCAACCGGCCGCACACATCCGTCGCCACCGAATAGCTCCATTGCTCGCCGGGAGAAAAGAGCAGCGGAATATCGGCGAGCTTCTCAACGAATTCTTTCAGCGTCATGCCGACGGTGTTCGCCCCGTCAATGCCCGCCGCGCGATACATGGCGTCAACAGGATGCGCCATCATGAAACCATAGGTGAGGCCCGACGTATGCGTCAGCAGATCGCGGATCGTCATCGGACGTTCGCAGGGCTTCGTGTCGAAGCTTTCCGCCGTGCCACCCGCCCAGACTTTCAGCTTCTTGAATTCGGGAATGTAATTGGCGACCGGATGATTGAGCTGAAACTTGCCTTCTTCATAAAGCATCATCAGCGCGACCGAGGTGATCGGCTTCGTCATCGAATAGATGCGGAAAATCGTGTCATGCGTCAGCGGCGCTTTGGTGTCCTTGTCCTTGACGCCGATACATTCAAAATGCGCGATCTCGCCGCGGCGCGAGACGAGTGTGGAGACGCCTGCGAGCTTGTCGCTGTCGAGATAGGACTGCATGAAAGCCGGAATCTTCGCCAGCCGCTCCGAGTTCATCCCCACATCTTCCGCCCGCACAACCTTTGCCGTCACGTTCATTCCGCTCTCCCGATTTGTCATTTTGTTTTGTGGCGGCAGTTTAGCGCCCGGAATTGACCTTTGTCATCCGGCGCGTCTTCACCCCCTGAAGCAATCCGCAATCGCCTTAATCCAGGCTTTCACTTCCGGCCCCTTCGCGGCGTCCGTCTTGCCGTGGCGCACAATCACCATGTCGAGGTCCGGCACGCAAACCGTGAATTGGCCCTGATACCCATTGGCCGAGAAGGATCCCGCACCGCCGAGCCCAAGCCACCATTGCGCGCCATAGGGCGTGTCTCGTGCCTCGCCCTCCTGCTGCCATGTCGGCGTGCGGGCATAGTCCACCCAGCCCTCGGGCAGCACGCGTGCACCGTCCCACATGCCGTCGCGCAAATAGAGCAATCCGAATTTCGCGAAGTCGCGCGGTGTCGCATAGCAGAAGGACGACCCGACGAAGGTTCCCGCCTTGTCGAATTTCGGGGCCGCGCTCGTCATGCCGATCACATCAAGCAACCGCGCGCGCATGAAAGCTTCAAACGCAGCGCCCTTCAGCCCCAGCGCTTTTTGCAAGGCGCGTGCGATGATGTTTGTCGTGCCACTGGAGTACGACCAGAACGTGCCGGGCTTATGCGCCAGCGGAAGCGAGGCTGCAAAATGCCCGATATCGTCTTGTCCCTTGCCGAACAACATCTCGATCACGTCGGAGGCTTCGCCGTCCACATAATCCTCGCGGAAGGCAAGCCCGCTCGACATGCGGAGAAGCTGGTCCAGTGTAATCGCCGCGCGCGGATCACCTGCCGTCTCGCGCCACTCCGGCACATCGGCGGGCGCTTGCACATCAATCTTGCCGTCTCTGACCGCGATGCCGACCAGCGCCTGCGTAATGCTTTTCGCCTTCGACCATGATGGGCAGGTCACCTCAGGCCCGAAGCCTGTCCAATAGCGTTCTGCAATCAGCTTGCCGCCCTGCACGATAACGAGAGCGTGGGTCTCATCCAGATCACCGGGCGCTTGCGGGCTAAACGCATGATCGAGCAGCGCGTCGAGCTTCACGCGGTCGGCGCTTGCGGGAATAGGCCCTTCCGGCCAGCCCTTCGTCGGCCATGCCACACCGGTGGGTTGACGGGGCAGGGCAGGCAGGGCGGAGGAGTAAGTCATGCAAGAACCTTGGATATCGAAAATACGATGGCCGGTGTGTCGTCAAGTGCAGGCAGGGTCACCACAAGGTCACGTCCCGACTGCCGCCAGTTCACCGCACCATAGCCGAGCAGCTTCACGGATGCATCTGCCGCAGGCGTCAGATCACAAAGCGTGAGTTCGTTTTGTTCGGGCTTGCCCAGCACAATCGCGTTCACCGTGCTGCCTTTTGATGTGAAACGAACAGCGAGATTATCCGGCGTGAAGCCTTCCGCCCTTGTCCAGGGCCGCGTGCCATAGATCGCCTCGCCGTTGCGGGCCATCCAAGCGCCGAACCCTTCCAGCCGCGCCACTTGTTCAGCGGGTACTTTCGCGTCCGCGCCGCGCGGGCCGACATTCAGCAACAGATTACCGTTCTTTGACACCGCATCCGCAAAGCCATGAATGATTTCAGTGACGGTGAGGTAGTCGGCGTCCGTGTCATTGTGATTAAAGCCGAAACTATGCGACATGCCGCGCGTCGCTTCCCATTTGCGCGGCTGGATTTCATCGAAGGTCGCATATTCGGGTGTGCGAAAATCATAATGCGGCGGCTCCGGCGGCACGATCCCTGTCTTCACAGGGGTGGCCGCCATACGTGCCTTGACCTTCTTGTCAAATTTCGCGCGCATCCATTTGAAGCGCATCAACCTGCTCTTCCAGGACACAGGCATCCAGCGGTCATTGACCACGCCTTCGGGCACAGTGTTGTAGTAATAGGCGAAGGTCCTGTTCATCTCATCAAGCGGCGTCGGCCACGAAATATCATTCCACAGCACCGACGGCTTATATTTGTCGATCAGCTCTTTCACCTGCGCCACAGCATAGGCAGGGTATTTGCCGCCGGGCACCGAGCCGATGAAATCGCCGAGCGTGCGTAAGGGTTCAGGGTTGAACGACCAGTCGATGCCACCTGAATAATAGAGCCCGTAGCGCAAGCCTTCGGCCCGCACCGCTTCGCCCAGCTCGCCCACAATGTCGCGTTCCGTGTGCCAGCCTTCCTTGTTCGGGTGCGGCACGTCGCTCGGCCACAGGCTGTAGCCGTCGTGATGCTTCGTCACCAGCACGACATATTTCGCGCCCGACAATTTAAACAGGCGTGCCCATTCTTTCGGGTCCCATTGCTCAAGACCTTTCAGAAATGGCTCGCGGAAATTTTCATAAGGCGCATCGTTCCACACTTCTTTGTGGTGTTTCGCGCTGTCGCTTTCGGGCACTTTGATCGCGTTGGCATACCATTCGGTGTAAGGCGTCAGCGCGACGGCAATGTCATATTGCTTGGCGAAGGTTTCGCCGATACTGCCGTGATGCGAGGCAAAAGACGGGATCGCCCACATGCCCCAATGAATGAAAATGCCGAATTTGGCATCGTCATACCAGTCGGGTACCTGATGGGCGCTGAGTGATTCCAGTGTGGGTTCGAATGTCGTCATGCTTATGCCTGCATTTTTTGTGACGCCGCGATGCGCGCGGCAATCGTGCCTGCCGGTCGGACGCGTGTAAATCCCGCCGCCACTTTTCGGCGCATTTTATATTTGCATCTGGTTTTATACATGAAAGAGCCTTCCTGTTCACCCTCCCATTGCCCTTCCGCGCCATCGCGCTAATGTTGGGCCAACAACAAAGCTAATCGGGGAGAACGGAATGGCATTGCAGCGTCTGCAGATCGAGGGCGAATGGTTCACCGACGGGAGCGGCCATGCCCGTATCTTGCGTGGGGTCAATCTTGGCGGCGATTGCAAAATGCCTTTCACGCCCAATGGCCATACCAATCTTCCGACCGATTTCGCTGACCACCGCACGGTGTCTTTCATCGGTCGCCCCTTTCCGCTCGCAGAAGCGGGCGAGCATTTCGCCCGCCTTAAGGCATGGGGTTTCAACTGCCTGCGTCTGCTCACCACATGGGAAGCGGTCGAGCACGCCGGACCCGGCCAATATGACGAAGCCTATCTCGATTATTTCGCCAAACTTTGTTCAATGGCCGACGACTACGGCATGTATGTCTTCGTCGATTTCCATCAGGACGTCTGGAGCCGCATGACGGGTGGTGACGGTGCACCGGGTTGGTGCTTTGAGGCCGTGGGATTGGACTACACAAAGTTCCGTGCCGCCGGTGCCGCCCATGTCATGCAATACAAATATGATTTCGCGCGCGGTGGCCGTCAGGAAGAAAACTACGGCACCATGACCTGGTCGCAGAACTATCGCTATCCCGCCAACGCTTTCATGTGGACGTTCTTTTTCGCGGGCAAAACCTTCTGCCCCGATTTCATGATCGACGGTCGCAACGTGCAGGACTATCTGCAAGACCATTACATCGGCGCGATGGAAGCCGTCGCCCGTCGCATCAAGCATCTGCCCAATGTCATCGGCTTCGACAGTCTCAACGAACCGGGCTCGGGCTATGTCGGCCACCCCGTCAGCGCGCAGGCGTCAGACGAAGGTGCAGGAAAATTGAAACATCGCCGTCCGGGGCTTGATTGGTCGGTGCTCGATGGCCTCGCGGTCGCGCGTGGCATCCCCCGCGATATCGAACGTCTGAAACTCGACTGGGAGGTAAAGCGCGTCGTGCCGTCAGGCACAGAGCGCGTCAATCCCGATGGCGTGTCGATCTGGCTCGATGGTGCCAAGTGCCCGTTTGAACAGGCCGGATGCTACCGGCTCAAGGATGGCAAGATCGAAGTCCTCAACGAAGATTTCTTCCGCAGCGTGAACGGCAAACCCGTGCGCATGGAAGTTGATTTCATGGGCCCGTTTTTCCAGCGCGTCGCCGTCGCCTTGCGCGCCATCGAGCCCGACTGGCTGCTCTTTGCCGAGTTGGACCCCGGCGAAGGCTTCGCCCACGGTTTCCCCAAGGACACGCCGCGCGGCACGGTCAATGCGAGCCACTGGTACGATATCGTCACGCTCGGCACCAAGACCTTCGGCTTCCCCACGTGGTTGAACCCTTACAATGGCCGCACGCTCGAAGGGGCGGACGCCATCGAAGAGCTTTACACAAAGCAGCTGGGCTTCATCAAAGAGACCGCGAAGACATTGAACGACGGGCAGGGCGCACCCACCCTCATCGGCGAATTTGGCATCCCCTACGATCTGCACGATGCCGCCGCCTACAAAGCATGGGCCGCAGGCGACCACTCCGACGCCCCGTGGGAAAAACACGTCATCGCGCTCGATCTCATGTATTGCGCCATGGACAAGCTTCTCATTTCATCGACGCATTGGAACTACACAGCGTCGAACCGCAACGATCAGGCGGTGGGCGACGGGTGGAACCAAGAAGACCTGTCGATCTACAGCGTCGATCAGCGCACTGACAGCAACGACATCAACAGCGGTGGCCGCGCGCTCGCAGGCTTCGTGCGTCCTTACGCGCGCTCCATTGCCGGTCGCCCGCTCAAGGTAAAATTCAAACGCGAAACGGGCCTCTTCCGCTTCGTCTATGAAGCTTCAAGCGATGCCGAAAGCGAAATCTTCGTGCCCGCTTTGCAATATCCCAACGGCTTTGAAATCGAAGTCGAAGGCGGCACCGTCGTCCGCGACGACAGCAACCAATCCATCCGCGTCCGCGCCGACGGCATCGGCAAAGTCGGCGTCGCCATCACGCGGCTTTAATGTTGCCACCCAACCCTCTCCCCTTCGGGGAGAGGGTTGGGTGAGGGGAGCCACAAGCACCAATTTTCTCGCTGCTCAAATCCCCGCCGCAATCGCCTTCGCCGTATCCTGCATCGGCCCCAAGAACCGTTTCGCCGCGTCATCTTCCGTCATCACCGCGCCGTAATAGCGCAGCGTGATTGCGGCAATCGGGCGGCCCTGATCCATCACCGGCACGGCAAAGCCCGCATGCAATTCGCCGGGCACTGCGACGGCGGTAGCGTAGCCCCGTGTCTGAATATGCGAGATCATACGCGCCACTGCACGTTCGTCTTTTGCCATGGCGTTGCGCCGCGCGCGTGAATTGCGCATCAGGCTCAGCAATGTCTCGCGTTCCTCCGCGTCCAGAAAAGCAATATAGGCCCGCCCCAGCGCCGACAGCAGCATCGACACGCGCCGACCCAGAAAATCCTTGTCGGTGGCAAAAGGGCTCTCGGCCCGCGTGCTGTTACGCACCAGCATCACGTCGCCGTCCGGTGTCGCAATTGCCATCGGCCATTTGTGCTGCGCGGTCATCGCCGAGAGGAAGGGTCGCGAGGCTTCGACAATGCGATCAGCATGGCGGAACCCGCCCGCCAGTTGCAGTACACGTTCGGTGACCGCGTAGCCGACATTGCGCGACACGCGCACCACATAGCCCCCCGCGATCAGCGTATCGAGCAGCCGCACCAGAGTTGATTTCGGCAACCCCGTCGCCTCGTGAAGCGCCGCCAGCGGCATAACAGTATGCAGATTAAGCGCCTCCAGCACCTGCAAGGCGCGGATAATCGGCTGAATTTCCGGTGTTTTTTCGTTCATGTCGCATCATAATTCCGCGTCACGGAATTATCAAACTTTGCCCTCCCGCCCCGGCCATCCCTGTGGCTAGTCTCTGGCCACGCCTTGAAGGAGGAAACAATGAACCAGCACCTGAAATCATCCGCAGTTGCCGCCGCGTCGCTGCCCTTCACCCTGAAGCCGCTGACGCCGACCATCGGTTGCGAAGTTCATGACATCGACCTGTCAAAGCCCGTGGACGCCACCACGCTTGCCGCGCTTCGCCAGACGCTTCTCGACTGGAAAGTCATTTTCTTCCGTGATCAGAACATCACGACCGAAGAGCATCTCGCCTTCGCGCGCAATTTCGGCGAGTTGGAAGTCCATCCCTTCGCCCCGCAAAAACCCGGCTTCCCCGAAATCCTGCCCATCACCCATGATGAAAATAACAAGGGCAAGGAAAACACCTGGCACTCCGATGTGACATGGCGCGAAGTCCCCTCGCTGGGCTCCATTCTGCGTGCCATCGAAGTGCCCGACGTCGGCGGCGACACGCTGTTCTCCGACATGTATGCGGCTTACGACAATCTGCCCGACGACATCAAGGCGCAGATCGATGGCAAAGTGGCCATCCATGATTTCGCGCATTTTCGCATCGCCATGCGCAAGCGCGGTAAGTCCGAAGCCGAGATCGAGGAATTGAACAAGAAATACCCCATGGTCGAACATCCCGTGGTGCGCACGCACCCCGAGACAGGCCGCAAGGGGATCTACGTCAACGCCGCCTTCACCCAGCACATCGTTGGTATGGAGAAAGAAAAATCCGACGCCATGCTCGCCTATCTCTATGCGCAGGCCGCCATTCCCGAATACCAGTGCCGCTTCCGCTGGGCCGCCAATTCGCTGGCTTTCTGGGACAACCGCGCCTGCCAGCACTATGCGGCATCAGACTATTGGCCCGCTGTGCGCCGCATGGAACGGGCAACGATTATCGGCGACAGACCATTTTAAGGATGGCGCGGCGTTTCAAATTGCGTCACAAAACAGCATGAAAAGATTTTTATATTGGTCCGGCGTCGTGCTTGTCGCCCTTGTACTTGGTCTCGGAGCTCTTGCCGCGACCATGCGTGCGGGCTTGAGCGACGGGGCGGTGCGTGTGGGCTCCTGGAGCACCAATCTTTCTGTCGGCGGCGTAGATGCTGATGCGGTCACGCGTGCCCGTGTGGCGCTCGTCGGCCTCCTCGCGCTCGACAAAAAGGAA